>NZ_CAXCAM010000008.1:0-82960 GCF_963980585.1 uncultured Ilumatobacter sp. | reverse complement strand
GAACGTTGAACATGTTGGGGCCGATCAATGCCCCACCCAGCAACAGACCCATCAAGCCGGGCAATCGGACCCGCTCTGCGATCAGCGGACCGAACACGACAATCAACGCGACGACAGTGAAACCGAAGGTGGATGATTGCTGCAGCTGCTCCCAAGGCACGCTCTACTCTCGCATTTCGCTGCGATTCGCAATGACCAATGCGAGGCCGGCAACCATTGCACCCCGAGTGGACGGTGCAGTCCTCAGCACTCAGGAACGCGGACCGACACATTCACGGCAAGGCCACCCTGGCTGGTCTCCTTGTAGCGGTCCGACATGTCTTCCGCGGTTTCTCGCAAGGTACGAATGACGTCCGTGAGCGACACGCGGGCGTCGTCAGGGTTACTCGCAACGGCCAGCTCAGCGGCGTTGATCGCTTTGACGGCGCCCATCGTGTTGCGCTCGATGCATGGCACCTGCACGAGCCCGCCAACCGGATCGCAGGTCATACCGAGATGGTGTTCCATCGCGATCTCTGCGGCCATCAGCGACTGGGCGACCGTCCCACCGAGCGCCTCGGCCAGCGCCGCCGCCGCCATCGCGCTCGACACCCCAACCTCGGCCTGGCAGCCACCCATTGCGGCCGAAATCGTCGCCCCCTTCTTGAACAGCGTGCCGACCTCACCGGCCACGAGTAGGAATTCGATGATCTGTTCCTCGGTGACGGGCTCCGCCGAAAAGCACACGTGGTAGAGCAACACGGCGGGAATCACACCAGCTGCCCCATTCGTCGGCGCCGTCACGACACGGCCGAGATCTGCATTCTCCTCATTGACCGCCATTGCGAACGTGCTGACCCACTGCAGCACTTCGGCGAAGCGGAAGTCGCGGTGACGGATCAGATCGACCCACTCGTTCGGCGTGTCCGCGTCGGCGCACACGTTGTCCACGGTGAGCAGGCGTCGTGACAGCGGTGCCGCGCGCCGCCGCACATCCAGGCCGCCAGGGAGAATCCCGTCGGTATGACACCCCCGGTACACGCCCTCGAGCATCACCTTCCAGATCGCTCGCAGGCCCTCGCGAATCTCGTCGTCGGAACGCCAGGCTTGCTCGTTCGTCCAAACGACGTCGGCGATCGAGCAGCTCCGCTCGGCGCAATGAGCACCGAGTTCATCGGGAGTCTGGGAAGGGTGGGGCAGTGCAACAAAACCCGCAGCGCCCGGCACTTCGTCCTCGCCGACAACGAATCCTCCGCCGACCGAGTAGTACGACGAAGAGAGCACTCGCTCATCAACGAACGCATGACAGGTGAGCCCATTCGCGTGACCAGGGAGCCGCTCGTCGATATGGAACACGATGTCGGTTGCCATGTCGAAGTCGACATCAGCAGCGATGCCGTCGAGTGCCGACAGCTTCTTGGCCGCCGCGAGATCATGGACAAATCCTGGGATGCTGGCAACCGGTACCGTCTCGGGTTCGTGACCCAGCAATGCGAGCGCGATCGCCTGGTCGGTGGCGTGGCCCTGGCCGGTCAGAGCAAGCGACCCGTAGAGGTGCACCTCGACGTGACCGACGGTCGCGAGGCCACCGACAGCATCCAGTTCGTCGGCAAGTTCGGTAAGCCATCGCTGGACTGCGCGCCACGGCCCCAGCGTGTGCGAGCTCGAAGGGCCGACGCCGATCTTCAACATGTCGAACACGCTCAGCGATTCCATGACGCCGCCTCGCGATCAGCGGGCACGACACACAGTGAATGCACGGCATGAACCTACTCGCGCGGCCGTTCCACCTTGGGTTGAAATCAGACAGCCACCATCTGAGATCAGACCTCTGACACCTGGCCCCGCAACTTTTTGTTTGTACTCTGCAACCATGTCCGCCAACACGACACCCGTTGCGCCAGACCTCGACGCCATCCACGCGCGTTACCTCCAAGAACGCGACAAACGCATCCGCCCCGACGGCAACGAGCAATACATCGAGCCGACAGGTAAGTACGCCCACTTCCTCGACGACCCGCATACCGAGCGTGTTGAACGCGAGCCGCTCTTCGACGAGGTCACGGTCGCATTTATCGGCGGCGGCTTCGCCGGGCTGCTCACCGGAGCAAAGCTGCGACAGGCCGGAATCGACGACGTGCGCATCATCGAGAAAGGCGGCGACTTCGGCGGCACGTGGTACTGGAACCGCTACCCCGGCGCGCAGTGCGACACCGCGGCCTTCATCTACCTCCCGCTCCTGGAGGAGACCGGTCACATGCCCACCGAGAAGTACACCCATGCCCCCGAGATACTGCAGCACTGCAGGAACATCGGGGCTCAGTTCGATCTGTACGACCATGCACTGTTCAGCACCGAAGTCACCGGGTTGGAGTGGGACGATGCAGCGAAGCGATGGATCATCCGGACCGATCGCGGCGACAAGATGCGTGCGAAGTACATCGCCATGGGCACCGGCCCGCTGCATCGCCCAAAGCTCCCCGGAATCGACGGGATCAACGACTTCGACGGGCACGCGTTCCACACCAGCCGCTGGGACTACGAGTACACCGGCGGTGACCCGGGCGGTGCCCGCATGGAGAACCTGGCCGACAAGCGCGTCGGCATCATCGGCACCGGCGCCACGGCCGTGCAGTGCGTGCCGCACCTTGCGCAGGCATGCGGTGAGCTGTTCGTGTTTCAGCGCACCCCATCTTCGATCGACATCCGGAACAACAAGCCGACCGATCCCGAATGGTTCCAGACCCTCGAACCCGGGTGGCAGAAGAAATGGCTCGAGAACTTCACCACGTTGCAGACGGGCGGCTTTACCGACGAAGACCTGGTGATGGACGGCTGGACCGACATCAGCCAGCGGATTCGCGACAAGCTGCTTTCGTCACCGGAGCCCGACCTCTCCCCCGCGGGCATGTTGCAGGCGTACCACGACAGCGACGACGAGAAGATGGTCGAGGTTCGTGCCCGGGTCAATCAGGTCGTCGAGGATGAGATCACAGCCGAAAAGTTGAAGCCGTGGTATCGCCAGTTGTGCAAACGGCCGTGTTTCCACGACCAGTACCTCCAGGCATTCAACGAGCCCGGCACACACCTCATCGACACCGACGGCAAGGGCGTCGAGCGCATTGATGCCACCGGCGTCTGGGTCAATGGCGAGCACTACGAACTCGACTGCCTGATCTTCGCGTCAGGCTTTGAAGTCGGCACCTCGTTCGAACGTCGGTCAGGATTCGAGACAACCGGCCGAGATGGCCTGACGCTGTCGCAGTACTGGGAAGATGGAATGCGCACCTTGCACGGCATGAACGTGCACGGTTTCCCAAACGCATTCGTCGTCGGACCCACGCAAGCTGCGAACCTGATCTCCAACATCCCGCACAACCTCGTCGAGGCCGGCGAAACCATTGCCACCATCGTCGCCCACGCGGAGTCCATCGAAGCCGCCGAAGTGGAAGTCACTCGCGAAGCCGAAGACGCGTGGGTTGCATTGCTCGAAGCGGGCGGTCGCACCTTCGGCGGCGACCCGACGTGCACACCCGGCTACTACAACAACGAGGGCCGCGAGATCAGCCCATCCCAGCTGCGCAACACGCTGGGGTACCCCGCCGGGCCAGTCGCGTACTTCGAATACATCGAGAAGTGGCGCACGACTGGCGACTTCGAGGGCCTCACCTTCTCGTAGCAACCAACAGAGAGCGGCAACATGGGGTGACTCCCTCCAGGTATCCACGCTCGGCTCACGGTCACGTGTGAAACTGACGTTCAAGTGAGTACACCGTTTCAACTGCTCCCAGCGCCCACCGCTCTCCGGTGGACCGATCCCGCACCGAGCCCCATTGGCCCGGTGTGGTCGCCCTGGCCTGAGCCGGCGTTGTCGACGCTCAAGCGCAGCAACGTGTGGCCGGCGCCGATCATCCACACGGTCAGTTGGATGCCACCGAGCATCGTGCATCTCGCTCCGCCGGATCCGGCTGTCGACAACATGGCGTCCTGGTGGCGCCGCTTAGTCACTCGCGTCGCCGGCCTCTTCCGCCGCTCCCGCTGACACGCCCCTCCCAACTCGACCGCTCCCCCATCCTCAACACTTCCCACTCAGCTCGTTTGTGTCGGGATTCTTGAGGACCGCTCCGCGGAAATCCCGACGCAAACGGTGTGCTGAGATTCAGGCGGGCGGCAACGTGCAACACTCACCCGATGACACAGCGAACGATTCTCATCACAGGCGCCGGTTCAGGCTTCGGCAAGGGAGCGGCCATCGAGCTCGCGAGTCGAGGGCATTCTGTTGTCGCGACAACCGAAACGCAGGAGCAAGCTGACGCACTCGCCGCCGAGCACCCAGAGCTGACGACGATCAAGCTCGATGTCACATCGAGCGACGACATCGCGCAAGCCGCGGGTCTCGAAATCGACGTGCTCATCAACAACGCTGGGATGGGCGTGATGGCGCCGATGGCCACGGTGCCGATGGACAAGGTCCGTGCGAGCTTCGACGTCAACGTATTCGGCATGGTCGAACTGACCCAGGCCGTCGTACCCGGAATGATGGAGCGAGGGTCCGGTCGCATCATCAACGTGTCGTCGGTCGCGGGCAAGCTCGCGTCGCCGCTCACCTCGCCGTACTGCATGACCAAGCACGCGGTCGAAGCCTTCACCATCAGCCTCCGCGGTGAACTGGCCCCGCACGGCATCGACGTCTGCAAGGTCAACCCTGGGCCGTACAACACCGGGTTCAACGATCGGATGGTCGACGGCATCACCGAACACATTGCAGCCGGCGATGAGGCCACGTTCGCTGCCAACCAGATGGTTCGCGACATCGTGCTGACCGACCAACTCGACCCCGCCGACGTCGTCACCGCGCTCGCCAACCTCGTCGAAGCCGACGAGACGCCGCTTGAAACACTCCTCCCCGAGGGCATCGGCGAGCTCCTGCAAGCCATGATCGACGCCCAAGCCTGAGGTTGACGCTGCGCCGATTGCAGCGAGGTTCTCTGGTACTCGAAGTACGGCGGACATCACGATTGCGCGGCCGGGGTGTCAGACTCGCATCATGGCCAAGATCACGATCGCCGGTGGAGGAATTGGCGGGCTGGTGGCGGCGATGTGCCTCCACGATGCCGGCCACGACATCGACGTCTACGAATCGGTGATCGAGCCGACTGAACTTGGCGTCGGCATCAATGTGCTCCCCCATTCAGTGCGCGTGCTCGACGAACTCGGTTTGCTACCGGCGCTCGACGAGAGCGCCGTTCGCACGGGAGCTTTGATGTTCCTGTCACGCGACGGCACCCGCATCTGGACCGAGCCTCGTGGTCTCGATGCCGGCAACCCGTGGCCGCAGTTCTCGATCCATCGTGGTCGACTCCAGATGCTTCTGTGGAACGCTGCAGCCAGCCGACTCGGGCCAGATCGGATACACACCGGGCACCGGCTGACTCACTTCGAGCAATCGGCCGAATCGGTCACGGCGCAGTTCACCGAGCGACCGGGCGACCGCGACGTCATCGTCGAGTCCGACGTCCTGGTCGGCGCCGACGGGATCCACTCGGTCGTCCGCAAGCAGCTGCACCCGAACGACGGGCTCCCGCATCCGAGCGGGCTGGTCCTTTGGCGGGGCGCCGTGCGCGCTCCAGCATTCCTCGATGGTCGCACGATGTTCATGGCGGGCGACGACAGCCAGAAGGCGGTCATCTACCCGATCACACCACCAGATGACGACGGCATCGCGCTGATCAACTGGGTCGCCGAGCGACCCCAGGACGTTGACATGGCCACCGTCAGTTGGAATCGAGAGGTCGACGTCGCCGAAGTCGCTCGATACTTCGAGGACTGGGACTACGGCTGGCTCAACATCGGGGCGCTCATCGCGTCCAGCGACGCCGCCTACGAATTCCCAATGGTCGACAGGCACCCCGTCGAGCGGTGGTCGTTCGGCCGTGTCACGCTGCTCGGCGATGCTGCTCATCCGATGCGGCCAAACGGCAGCAACGGGTCGAGCCAGGCAATCCTTGACGGCGAAGCCATCGCCCACGCTCTCTCCGAACACGACGATGTCGTCGCTGCGCTGACCGCATACGAAACCGCACGACTCGAACCCACTGCCAAGCTGACCCTCGCCAACCGCCAGGCCGGACCCGAACGCGTGATGCAATGGGTCGCCGACCAATGCGATGGCACGTGCGCGACATCGCACGATCGGGCCCACACGTGTATCGACACCGCCGAGCTTGAACGCGAAGCAAACGCATACAAGCAGCTCGCTGGATTCGACCTCGCCACACTCCAGTCGATGAGCGTCGGCCAGTGAAGAAGTTCGTCTTCCACGGCCTGGATCGGCCCGACAGCACTGCATTGCGCGCCGCCACGCTGCCTGCGCACGCGGACTATCAACATCGCCGCGGCAACCCTGTCGGCGGTCCACTCCTCGATGCCATCGGGACATCGCGTGGGACGCTGATCATCTTCGAGGCGCCCGATCTCGCCACCGCCCAAGCAATCATCGCCGACGATCCCTTCGTCATCGCCGGACTCTTCGCAACGACCAGCGTGTACGAATTCCGAGCAGTCGACTGGCCAGCCTGAGGCACGGTTGAACCCGGCCCCGGCGCGGCCCAGTCCCGACATCGGGACCGGTGTTGGGCTCGACGCCCTCGAGGCTTTGACTCAGTCGTTGGCAGTGACCGCGACGTAGATCGTGCTGGCGGTCGCGCGGCCTGTGTACACGTTCTCGAACGTGACGGTGTGTGCTTCGGCTGAGGCGAACGACCCGCGTAGTACCTCGACGAACTCGTCATCGACGCCGGCATCCGACCAGAGCGCGAACACACCGCCCGGCACCAACTGTTCTTGAAGCCGGGCCAGCCCAGTGGGTCGGTAGAGACCCGCGTGACTTGGATCGAGCAGATGCCGGGGTGAGTGATCGATGTCGACAAGGATCGCATCGAGCCGACCCGGACCACCTGGAGCCAAGGGTTCTCGCGTGCGCACCAGCTCGAAGAAGTTGCCATGCACCAGCGTCGTTCGAGGGTCAGTGGTGAGCTCCGCGCCGAGTGGGGTGCGGTGGCCTTCGTGCCATCCGATCACCGCGGCGAGGGTGTCGACGACATACATCGACGCCACCCGCTCGTCGGCCAACGCCTCAACGGCGGTGTATCCGAGGCCCAATCCGCCGATGGCGATGTTGAGATTGTCGCCAACTGTGGCGGCCAATCCGAGCGATGCCAACGCCCGCTCACCAGTCGTGAACAAACTTGACATCAAGAACTCGTCACCGAGAATGACCTCCCACACATCGAGCTCCAACTCCGGTTCCCAGCGGCGCCGGAGGCTGATGTCGCCCATCGGTGTCGGTTCGCGCCCGAGTTCTTCGAAGAGCCTGCTCATCGGGCCACCCTCTCAGAGTCGAGCCGAGATGCCCGAATTTCGCGTCGCAGGAACGCGGCGAGCGCCGAGCCGACGAACAGCGCCGCAGCGCCGGTCAGCCACAGCCATCGATAGCCGCCGGCGTCGACGATGACACCACCGAGTGCCGGACCAGCAGCTGCTCCGATGAACACACCGATCTGGGTGATCCCCGTTGCCGCGCCGGGTGCCGACGGATTGTTCCTGATGACCGAGAGGTTGAACAGGCCGGGCCACGCCCAACCGAACGCGAATGCTGGGATCGGCGCCAGGAGGTAGGTGATCGGCACGTCGACCGCCAGCATCAACGCCCCCAGGCCGCCGACGAAGTACAGCAGGATCAGTCGTTGAATTGGCAGCATTCCGGACTTGTCAACCCGCCAGCCCTGATACAGACGACTGGCAATCCCGGTCGCCGAACCAAAACTGAGCACCAGACCGGCGACGCCGGGCGAAATTCCCGACTCCTCAGCACCACTCGTGATGAACCCGACCATCGCTCCCGCATGCATCGCGCCGAGGAATCCGACGGCGGCATACAACGCGAGGAGTGACGTCCGCATGTCGGGTCTCGGTGCCTTGCCACTCGACGACCTCGTCGGGATGGCGACGTCCGCTCGATCCGGCGGCAACAGGACCATGACGACGAGTGCAAGCACGCCCGCTCCCGCATACGCCCACTCCCAACCAACCGTCAGCGCCACCGCTGGAACGGCCACTCCGCCGACGAGCGCTGCTGCCGGCATCCCCGACTGCTTCACTGCGAACGCGAATCCGAGCCGCTGTGGATCGACATGCGAAGCAAGCAGCAGGTTGGCGGATGGCTGATTCAACGCATTGGCTGCCCCAGCGACTGCCAACAGCAGTGCCAGCGCGAGCACGGAATCGGCAAACATTGAAATCGCAACCACCGCCGATGCAGTCATCGCCAATCCGGCGCGAAACCCACGCTGTGGTCCGAGACGCTGCGCGAGCCGACCCATCGGGGCCGAGAGCAACGCAGCAACAGCGAACGAGACGCCCATCGACAGGCCAATCGCCGTTGCGGTGATGTCGAGATCGTCACGCAGCTGCACACCGACTGCACCGGTGAGGAAGACCGGCAACGCGCTGCACATCGTGCCCACCGCCACGATCATCCATGCTCGTCGCTCGCGGATCGCCGTCGAAGCGATCGATGGGTCCTGCACAAGTGCACCGTACCGGCGGGCGCGAGACAGGTCAGCCGGCTGAACGTTGACGCAGCACGGACTGACCCATTCGTCGCTCAAAGCGGCGACGTGATCGCCAGGTGGTCTGCGGTACGCGAGCATGGGACATGAGCGACGTGATCGACTTCTCTTCTGGCAACTTCGTCCACCTCGGACTCGGCGCCGCCACCCTGCCCCTCCCAACCCATACCGGCGACATGGAGTGGTACGCCGAGTACGAACAGTCGCACGGCGACGATGGCTTCGAGGGCCGGCTCGTTTCGATGCACACGTTCACCGAGACGTGGGACACCTGGGAGATGCACCCCAACGGCAGTGAACTGGTGCTCTGCATCAATGGGTCGGTGGCGCTGACGCAGGAGGCGATCGACGGGACGATCAACACGGCGACCATCTCGGCCGGTCAAGCAGTCGTCAATGGCCCCGGCGTGTGGCACACCGCCGACGTCGTCGACGGACCGACCACCGTCGTCTTCATCACTGCCGGAGTCGGTACGCAGATGCGCGATCGCTGAGTCTGGCTGACCAAGACTCGACGGGGCCGTCGGCCGTCAGACCGGCACAATCGTCATCGACTGGCTGGCTGTGGCGAGCAGTTGGCCACGTTCGCTCCACATCAGACAGCTGCTGTGGGCGAATCCGTTCCCCATGAACTCAACGCGGTTGTCACACAGCACCCAGTCGGTGTCGTCCGGGGCCGGATCGGCGAATCGGATCGTGTTGTCCAGACTCGACAGGTTGGTTACCCGGCCTGCAGCATTGCCGATGACCGACGGGCTGTAGTCGGCAATGATCGCCAGCGCCGCCGCATCGACGCGGACCTCGGGCATGCGGACCCAGACCAGTGATCGATGATCACCGGTCGGCTTCCCGGCGCCGGAGAAGCCGAACATGCCGCGCGCCATCTTGACCTCGACGTGGTCATGCAGGGATGGGTAATCGAACTCGCGCTCGGGGTCGACCGACCCTGATGGCGCCACCGGATCGGGGTACTGCTCCCAGACACCGCGCAGTTGTTCGGGTCGTTGTCCCGTTGCCCCGAGCACGGTCACGACATCGTCGTCTTCGAACGTGCCGTACACACGGCACTGGGTCACCGTGCGCCCAACGGCCGGCTTCGTCACGTTGAGCCGCATCTCCGACGGGTTGTACATCGTGGCGATGTATTGCGCCGTCGCCCAGACCGCGGGCTGGCCGGTCTCGATTTCCATCGTCGCGACGCCAACTGCGAGTCCGATGCCACCGAACAGCGAGCCGCGCCCGCCACCGACCGCACGGTCGGTGATCGGCACCGCCCACTGGCCGTCTCCGTGGTCCACCATTCCGAGAAACTCCGCCGTCGACATCCCACTCATCGTCGGCAAGCTAGCCCGGCGGCTGAATCTGGCCCGGACCGGACTCGTTGTGCGACTCACGGCTGGGCCAGGCTGTCAGTGATGATCGAAGCGAACGAGACCAAGATCGGCGCTGCCGTGCGTGATGCCGACCTGCGGGTTCTGGTGATGTGCCTTTTTCAGATCACCGGAGACCGCAAGTGGCTCGCCGAGCCGTACTTGCCGCAACGCGACGTTCGCCTCATCGCACCCGAAGACGCCGGGTTTTCCGACGAGATCGCCGAACAGATCTGGGACGCGGCAATCGCCGAGCATGGCACGACGCCAGTGATCTCCGACCCCGGTGACGAGTTGATGGTCGAAATGATGAGCGCCTGTCTCGGCGAGCCCGTCACCCCCGAGTACGCCCCGATGATGCGCGAGGAAATGGGATTCGTGTCGCGCGATATCGACTGGCCCGAGGGCGCGGCGCGCCCCAGTGTCCTCGTGGTCGGCGCCGGAGCGAGCGGCATCATCATGGGTGCACGGCTCGATCGAATGGGGCTCGACTACGACATCGTCGAACGTGGCCCCAGCGTCGGTGGGGTGTGGCGCGACAACCGATACCCCGGCGCTGGCGTCGACACCCCGAATCACGCGTACTCGTTCTCGTTCGCCCGACCCCACCGCTGGTCGCGTTTCTTCTCGCCGCAGGCGGACCTCGAGACCTACCTGCAGCAGACGGCCGACGACTGTGATGTCACGCGCCACGTACAGTTCGAGACCGGTCTCACCGGCGCGCAGTGGGACGACGACACTCAGGAGTGGCGCGTTGAACTTGAGACTCCGAACGGCAGCGAGTCGCGGTCATACCAAGTGCTGATCAGCGCGATTGGCCAGCTCAACGTGCCCAAGCCCCCACCGGTGCCGGGCACCGACAGCTTCGAGGGCCCCTGCTTCCATTCGTCGCATTGGCCCGACGGTCTCGATCTCACAGGAAAACGTGTCGCCGTGATCGGGACGGGTGCGTCATCGATGCAGATTGTCCCGGCGATCGCGGACCAGGTCGCCGAACTCACCGTGTATCAACGCACGGCGCAGTGGGCGCGACCGATCCCCCGCTATCACGAACCAATTCCCGAAGGCTCGCAGTGGCTGTTCGAGCACTTGCCGTTCTATGCGTCGTGGTTCCGCTTCGTCATGCTGTGGCGGTACGGCGACGGTCTCCTCCCGCTCCTGCGGAAAGACCCGGATTGGGAGCACCCGCACTCCATCAATCGAGCCAACGAACGTCACCGCCAGCAGATGGCTGATCATCTCCTGACAGAGCTCGACGGGCGCGCCGACCTTGTCGAGAAGTGCATGCCGAGTTACCCGCCCTACGGCAAGCGCATCTTGCTCGACAATGGTTGGTTCGCGACCGTTCGCAAGCCGAATGTCGAACTCGTTGTCGACGCAGCCGATCACGTCGACGCGACCGGTGTCGTCGCCGACGGGCAGCATCGCGAGCATGACATCGTCGTGCTTGCGAACGGCTTCGAAGTGTTCCAAGGGGCCAGCCGGCTGGGTCTCCGCGGTCGCGGCGGCATCGACCTGGCAGACCTGTGGGCCGACGATGACCCGATGGCCTATCTCGGCATCACCGTGGCCGACTTCCCGAACTTCTTCATCATGCAGGGCCCCACCACCGGTCTCGGGCACGGCGGCAGCGCGATCTTCCAAGCCGAGTGTCATGCCCGTCACATCAGCGCATGTGTCGCCGCAATGGCTGCGGCCGACGGACGGACCATCGAGGTCCGCGAGCAACCGATGGTCGACTACAACGATGCCTTCGACGCAGAACATGAGCATCTGATCTGGAGCACCGACGGGCTCCGCAACTGGTATCGCAACGACGCCGGCAGGGTCGTGGTGATCATGCCGTGGAGGCTCGTCGACTACTGGTCCATGACCCACGATCCCGACCTGAGCCACTACTCGATCACCGCGTGACCACCACCTGACCACCACCACCTGACCAGGTCACCGTCGCGCCCTGTCCGGGATTGATCACACCGGCCAGGGCTCCCCTCCGAACGGAATCGCTGCATTGAGCCAGGGCACGATGCGGCGCACCTCGGGACCGACCTGCGAGTGGAGTTCGCCCCGACGACGGCGGGCCTGGCACCATGTCGTCCTTATGACGATGACTTTCCAGGACGCCTGTGCGGCCGTGTGCGCGCCCGGCTCGATGTTCGAGATTCAAGAGACCGAAGTGTTCGGCCGCACGAGCAAGGTGTTCGCCGGCACGCCACCGAACATTCGGGCGCTGTTTGCTCTGGCTGCGGCGCGTACGGACGAGTTCATCATCTTCGAGGACGAGCGTTGGGCGATGCCACGCGTCATCGAAATGATCGGCCAGATCGGCCACGCACTCGTCAACGACCTCGGCGTCGAGAAGGGTGACCGCGTCGCCATTGCCATGCGCAACTATCCCGAGTGGATCGCCGCGTTCGCCGCGATCACCTCCGTCGGCGCCGTCGCCGTGCCGATGAATGCGTGGTGGGTGACCGAGGAAATGGTCTTTGCTCTTGAGGACTCCGGTTCGAACGTTGTGATCGCCGACGACGAGCGACTCGGTCGAATGCAGGCTGCTGCGCCGGGTGAGATCGAGGCGACCATCGTGGTCGTCCGCCCCCAGGGCACGCTGCCGGACGGCGTGCTCTCGCTCGACGAACTCCTCACGCCCGGCGCCACGTTGCCCGATGTCGATATCGACCCCGACGAGGACATGACGATCCTGTACACCTCAGGCACCACGGGACGCCCGAAAGGGGCGGTCTCAACGCACCGTGCCGTGCTCAGTGCATTGCTTGCTTTCGCTGCACGGGCAGCGGTCGGCAACCTCCGCGAGCCCGAGGACCCAGCCTCGGTCGAAGAGGGCGGCGCGCCCCAGACCGCATTCATGCTGTGCGTGCCGCTGTTCCATGTGACCGGTCTCGTACCGGTGATGCTCGGATCGTTCGTCAGCGGCGCCAAGCTCGTCATGACGTACAAGTGGGAACCGAATCGTGCGCTCGAATTGATCGAACAAGAACGAGTCACCAACTTCGTCGGCGTCCCCACGATGAGCTGGGATCTGCTCGAAGCAGAGACGTTTGCCGAGCGCGACACATCCAGCCTTCGTTCGGTCGGCGGGGGCGGCGCGCCGATGCCGCCCGAACTGGTCAAGCGCATCGAAGACGAGTTCCAGCGCGGCCGGCCCGGCCTCGGCTATGGGATGACCGAGACGAATGCCTACGGGCCACAGAACGCGGGCGATGACTTCGTCAACAATCCGAAGTCCACCGGTCGGCCTGTGCCGATCATGGATCTCAAGATCACCGATCCGGAAGGCAACGAACTGCCGCTCGGTGAGACCGGTGAGATCTGGTTCCGCAGTCCATCACTCATTCGCGGCTATTGGAACCGACCCGAGGCAACCGCTGAGACGATCGTTGACGGCTGGCTGCGTTCGGGCGACATCGGCCACCTCGATGCGGAGGGTTTCGTTTACATCAGCGACCGGGCGAAGGACATGATCCTGCGCGGCGGTGAGAACATCTACTGCGCCGAGGTCGAAGCGACGATCTACGAACATCCGGCGGTGTACGAAGCAGCGGTGTACGGCATCCCTGACGAGCGACTCGGTGAAGAACTGGCTTGCCACGTCATGGTCAAGCCAGGTCAGACACTCGAGGTGGGCGAGCTGCAACAGTTCGTCGGTTCGCACCTCGCCAAGTTCAAGGTGCCGACCCGGGTCTCGATCGTGCACGAGTCACTGCCGCGCAACGCCAGCGGCAAGATCCTCAAGCGTGACCTCCGCGACGAAGTCATCGCGACAGACGCCTAACCGCCTCGTCTTCACGTTTGTGTCGGGTTTTTTGCGGACCGTTCGGCAATAATCCCGACGCAAACGTGGTGGGGCGGTGATGGGCTGGGGTGGTGATGGCCTGGGGTGGTGATGGGCTGGGGCGTGGGAGTGCGGGTGTGACTGAGGGGTCACAGCGTGCCGGCGTCGAGTGCTGTGAGCACTTCGGTCGCGCGATCGCGGACAGCGTCGAGGTCGCTCAACCGACGCAAGCCGGCGAGCTGCTGAGCCATCCGGTGGTTGTTGGAGAACTCCTCCGCGTTGCGCGCAAGGAAGTCCCAGTACAGCGTTGTGAACGGACAGGCGTCATCGCCAGTGCGCTGCTTCGGGTCGAATCGGCACCCGCGGCAGGAGTCGCTCATCTTGTTGATGTACGCGCCGCCCGACGCATAAGGCTTCGTCGCCATCATCCCGCCGTCAGCGTGCAGTGCCATCCCGATCACGTTCGGCAACATCACCCACTCCGCACCGTCGACGAAGCTCGCCCACATCCACTCGGTCATCGCCCACGGATCGACGCCGGCCGTGAGCGCAAGATTGCCGAACACCATCAAACGCTCGATGTGATGGGTGTACCCATGCGCATCGAGATGGCTGACGGCGTTGGACACGCACGCCATCTCGGTCGTCGCCCGGCCGGTGAACGCAGGTGGTACGGGCCGCGTTGCTTTGAGGTGGTTACGAGATCGATAGTCGGGCATCCACCGCCAGTAGACGCACCACACGTACTCGCGCCACCCCAGCACTTGCCGGATGAACCCCTCGACCGAGTTGATCGGCAGGTCGCGTTCGCGTAAGGCCGTCTCAGCGGCTTCAACGACCTCCGTCGGGTGCAGCAGTCCGAGATTCATACATGACGACAACACCGAGTGCGCAAGCTTCCACTCGTCGGCGAGCATGGCGTCCTCGTGCGGACCAAACGGCTCGAGGCCAGTGGCGATGAATTCGTTCAACCGCGTGACTGCTTGCTGGCGAGTCACCGGCCAGGTGCCGTCCGCACCGCTGCCCCACACCTCATCGCCGAGCGATGCAATGAGATCGCTGACCTCGGCGTCAATGTCGTCCGGTTCGAAGTGGGTGATCGCTGGCCACGAACGTCCGTCCTTCGGTGGCTTCTCGCGGTTGTCGTGATCGAAGTTCCACTTTCCACCGATGGGCGCCACGCCGTCCATGAGGACTCCGAACCGTTCGCGCTGCCATCGATAGAAGTCCTCCATCTTGAACCGCTTGCGCCCCTCAGCCCACTCTTCGAATTCGCTGTAGTGGCAGAAGAACTGGTCGTTCGGAAGCATCTCAACACGCCCACTTGCCTCCAGGCGTCCGAGCAGCGCGGTCACGTCCCAGCTCATCGGTTCCATCACGACGAGCCGATCAACATCGAATTCGGCACAGTGCTCGCGATATCCCTGCACGAAGCTCGGCGCGCGTCGCAGGTCGACATCGAAGCCTTCGTCTCGGAGCTCCTGTGCGAAATGTCGCATCGCTGAGAGCACCAGGTGGAGTCGCTGCCGGTGCCATCGCTTCGACGAGATCTTCAGCTCACTTTCGACGAGCAGGACTCGGCAATCGCCCGCTTCTCGATCGCGCAAGGCTCCGGTGCGCCGGTGCAATTGGTCGCCGAACACCCAGACCGTCGGCAGTCGGCCGTTCACGTGAATGCGCTACTCGGGAGGTCGTTCGTACCAGCTTCGAGCGCGTCGCAGATGACGGTGGCAACGTGAGCCGGCGCCATCCCCTCGGGCATCTTGGGCGATGCTCCTTCGATCGGATGGTCGGCAAGACCGGTTTCCGTATGCCCTGGCCGGGCATCGAGCACCCGGATCTTCGTTCGTCGCGCCTCGCGGCCAAGTGCCTCATCAAACGATCGAACTGCCGCCTTCGACGCACCGTACGCCGCCATTCCCGGCAGGTTCTGTTCGGCAATGACTCCAGAGATGTTGACGATCGCACCTCGTGGTTCGATCCGTCCGATCGCCGCATTGGCCAGCATGATCGGCACGAACGTGTTGGTCAGGAACAGCTCCTCCATCGCATCGATCGATAGATCGGCCACGTTCCCGAACGCCACCACCCCGACGGCGTTCACCACAACATCGAGCCGACCAGCGTGAGCGATGGTCGCCTCGACTGCACGGACGCAAGCGTCCGGCACGCGCAAATCGAGTGCCACTCGCTGTGCGTCCACCGGAACGGCTGCAAGGCGATCGACGTCTCGGGCAACGAGCGTCAGGGTGGCGCCACGCCGAGCCAATTCGACCGCCAGGGCCGTTCCAAGTCCGCCGGAGGCCCCGGCGATGAGGACCGACTGGCCCGAGAGAGGGTGCTGCACAGTCACGACGCGAGTCTGACACGGCCTGATTCGGGTTGACAGGTCGAGCGCCCGATCAGGCGCGTGGAACCGCCAGCACCGACTCCTGAATCCTCCCGTTTCCACCCCTCCGGCTTGTGACGCTGCGCAATGGGGAGCTGACACGTTGCTTCGGTGGGCAAGCGACAAGACTGGGGTGATGGAGCACGATCTCGTCATTCGCAACGGCCTTGTCGTCGACGGCACCGGTGCAGCACCGCGCCTCGGACTGAGCATCGCGATCGATGGCGATGTGATTACCGGAATCGGCACTGACGTCGGCAGTGGCCGACGCGAGATCGATGCAAGCGGCCTGTTGGTGACGCCGGGCTTCGTCGACATCCATACGCACTATGACGGTCAGGCCACATGGGATGCCGAGCTCGAGCCGTCCACGCCGCACGGCGTGACCACCCTGATGATGGGCAACTGCGGGGTCGGGTTCGCCCCGGCCAAGCCCGACGAGCACGAGTTCCTCATCGAGCTGATGGAGGGCGTCGAAGACATTCCCGGTGCAGCACTGAGTGAAGGTATTGCATGGGATTGGGAAACCTTTCCCGAGTACCTCGACGCACTTGACCGTCGCGAGTTTGTCGCCGACATCGGCGCAATGATCGCGCATGGCCCCGTCCGCACGTACGTCATGGGCCAGCGCGGCGCAGACAACGAGCCGGCCACCTCCGATGACATTGCGGAAATGGCGAACATCGTCAACGAGGCAGTCGAGGCGGGCGCTTTCGGGTTCTCGACCAGCCGCACCATCGGCCACAGAGCGATGAACGGCGAGCCGGTGCCGGGCACATTCGCCGCCGAAGACGAGCTGTTCACCATCGGTCGGGCAATGGCCCGCTCAGGTAAGGGAGTGTTCGAAGTGGCCCCAGCCGGACTCGCCGGCGAGGACCTTGTCGCGCCGAAGAAGGAGATCGACTGGATCTGCCGGCTCGCCGACGACATCGGGCGTCCGGTCACCTGGCTGATGTTGCAGAACCTCGTGCAGCCCGACGAATGGAAAGAGTTGATGACGCGCTCCCAAGAGGCACAGGACGCCGGCCACCAGGTCATTCCGCAGGTCGCAGGTCGCCCCTTCGGCATTCTGATCGGACTGTCGACGCGCCACCGCTTCAAGGAGATGCCGAGCTTCGCACCGCTGAAAGATCTGTCGTTTGGAGAACAGGCCGAGGCGATGGCCAACGCCGCCCTCAAGGCGCGACTCATCGAGGAGTCACAGGCGTCGATGCACATCCTGCGCGAGACCGAGCCAATGGCCGCCCAGGTAGTCGACGGCTTCGACCGCCAGTACCTGCTCGGCGACCCGGTCGACTACGAGCCCACAGCAGATCGATCGATTGCCGCCCTCGCGAGCGCCCGGGGTGTCGAACCGATCGAGGAGTTCTACGACCGGCTCCGCGAACGCGACGGCGAAGCGTTGCTCATGATGCCGTTCCTCGGCTACGCCCACGGAAACGGTGACGCCCTCTACGAAATGCTCACCCATCCTGCTGCAGTCCTCGGACTCGCCGACGGCGGTGCGCACGCCAACTTCATCTGCGACGCATCGACACCGACATGGATGCTCACGCACTGGGCACGCGACCGCACGCGGGGACCGCGACTCCCGATCGAATCCGTCGTGAAGAAGATGACTGCGGACACTGCCGCACTCTTCGGCCTCGACGACCGAGGCGTGCTGGCGGTGGGCAAACGCGCCGACGTCAACGTGATCGACCACGCGAACCTGCAGCTCCGCGAACCACGGCTGGTCGACGACCTCCCTGCAGGCGGAACCCGGCTGCTGCAGGCAGCCGAAGGCTACGTCGCCACCGTCGTGGCGGGCATCGTCACCCGTGAGCACGACGAGTTCACGGGCGAGCGCCCCGGACGCCTGCTCCGGTCCTGATCTCAGCGCTGCTCACCCCGTTCCGACGCCACCGTGCAACACTTGGGCACATGACTGCAGAATCCATGACTCCGTACGAGGCCATCGTGTCCAAACGTGACCTCCGGATGTACACCGCTGAACCCATCGCCGATGAATCGATGGCGCGGATCCTCCAGGCCGGACGCATGGCGGGCAGCGCCAAGAACGTCGAGGCAAACCGTCTGATCGTGATCACCGACCAGGCGGTGCAAGACGCACTCGTCAAGGCCGGCGACTTTGCATCGTGGATTGGGAGCTCAGCGATGATCATCGGATTCGCCTCGCCTGCCAGCGAACTTCGCCTGTTCGACGTTGGACGCCAAGCGCAGAACATGATGATTGCCGCGCACGACGAAGGCATCGGCACCTGTCCGGTGACGCTGGGGCATGCCGATGTCACCCGCGCCGCTGTCGGCTTGCCAAACGATTGGGTGATGCCAATGGTGATCACCCTGGGCTATCCCGTCGAGGATCATCCCGACAGCCCGCTGAAGCGCCAGCGCGTCTCACTCGACGAGCTCGTCCGCCACGACCGCTGGAGCTGACGCTCGGCTCAGCCGGGCCCGACGGGGTCAGACGTTCTTGGGAAGTTCGGAGAACGGAAGCACCTTGTCGTTGTTTGGCTCCTTGGGCAGCCCAAGGACACGCTCGCCAATGATGTTCTTCTGAATCTGGTCGGTGCCGCCATAGATCGGCGGGGCCTGGGCATAGAGCGCCTGACCGGTGATCATGCCGAGCAGCGGGTTACCTGTTGCAGCGTTGAGTGACTCACGCTGCTCGGCCGTGTAAGCGTGGAGTGTCCCTGCCGCACCGAGAATGCCGAGCCCAACGTCACGCGACAGCCGAACGACGTCGCTCATCATCAGCTTCGAAATGTTGGCCATGCCAGGGATGTCCTTGCCGGCGCTCCGCATGCCCTTGAGTCGCTGGGCATTGAGCCCACCGACGACGTTGAGCGTGTGCAAACGCATCAGATCCTGACGAACGGTTGGATCACCGATCTTGCCCTCGCTCTGGGCAAAGTCGATCAGGAGCGTCTGATTCGGACGATTGACCGCCCGCCGATTGGCGTTCTTGTCGCCTGACTTCTTCGTTCCGGCGGCGCTCTTCGCTGGGACCAGATCTCCGGCACGTCGCTCGAGTTGCTTGGCAATCGTGCCGGGTTGCGCCCCGGCGGCGCCGCCAGAGCCACCGGCGCCAAGCCCGGCCCGCTCCGCTTGCAAGGTCGTGTTTGTTGCAGCCCAGCCATTGTTGATGTCGCCGATCACCGCATCGACCGGGACGCGGGCATCGGTGAGGAACACCTCGTTGAACATGGCGTGCCCGGTCATCTCGTGGAGTGGGCGGATCTCGACACCGGGTTGATGCATGTCGATGGCCATCCAACTGATGCCCTGGTGCTTCGGCACGTCCACGTTGGTCCGCGCAATGAGCATGCCCATATCGGCGGTTTGTCCCAGTGAGGTCCATACCTTCTGCCCGTTGACGATCCACTCGTCGCCGTCGCGCTCGGCGCGAGTCGTGAGGCCGGCGAGATCGGATCCGGCGCCGGGCTCGCTGAACAGCTGACACCATGCCTGCTGTCCGGTGACGATGTCGCGGATGTAGTTGTCAATCTGTTCGGTTGTGCCGTGTGTGGCAATCGTCGGCGCCGCAAGCAGGAGCCCGAGGCCGCTCGGCGGGCCAAGTGCACCGAACGCCCCGATCTCGCGCATCACCGCAACTGAGTCGGCGCGGGACAGGCCGAGCCCAAATGCCTCGGCAGGCAGAACGGGTGCCGCCCAGCCTGAGATGCCGAGCAACTGCCACCACTCCGCAACGGTGAGGTCGGGGTCCCAGTTCTTGGTCAACCAGGCGCGCACCTCGGCGATCGGGTTGGTGGGGGTAGATCGTTGGGGTTCGGTGATCGTCATCTTGTGTCCTTGTCGACCTCGGTGGCCTGCTAATTGTTGGCTGTTCGGCTCGTCAGCGCTGCGGGATCGCGTGAATGACGGACACCGAGAACGTGGTGGTCGCCTGGTGGCGGATGGCGGCCAGCTCGCGGTACTCGGGTGAGTTCCACCATTCCATCAGCACTTTCTCGGATGGGAACTGAATGATGACCGTGCGTCCAGCCTCGCGCTCACCTTCCAGCACAGTCACGTTGTCGTCAAAGGTGATGAATTTCGCGCCGTATGGCTTGAGCACGGGGAAGAATCGCTTCTCGTAATTGTGATAGCCGTCGCCGTCAGTGACGGTGAAGTGGGCGATGAAGTGAACGGGACTGGCGTCGGACATAACTGCTCCTGCTGGTGGATCGGCTCGATTCGATTCGCCAGTCTCGCAGAATCGCAATCGCTACCATCAGTCGATGCAACAGACGACAGACGGTGCGACGCCATTCGACCATTCGCTGGACGGCCTGCTGACCGGACCGATCGAGGTCGTCGGGTGCCACGCCGAAGGCGAAGTCGGCGATGTGATCGTCGGTGGCGTTGCGCCCCCGCCGGGCGACACCGTCTGGGAACAGTCCCGCTGGATCGCAGCAGACGGGCGGCTTCGTCGATTGGTTGGTAACGAACCGCGCGGTGGGGTGTTCAAACACGTCAACCTCTTGGTGCCGCCCACCGACCCCGCCGCCGATGTCGGGTTCATCATCATGGAACCCGAAGACACGCCACCGATGTCCGGTTCAAACTCGATGTGCGTGGCGACCGTCGTGCTGGAAACCGGGATCGTCGCGATGACCGAGCCGACCACCACACTCACGCTCCAGGCTCCCGGCGGACTGGTCAGGGTCGTCGCCGACTGTCGCGACGGGAAGGTACTGAACGTGACCGTGCGGAACGTTCCGTCATTCGCAGTGGCCCGCGACCTCCCCCTGCACCTGGACGGCTGTGGCGAACTGCGCGTCGACACCGCATTCGGCGGCGACAGCTTCGTCATGGTCGATGCCATCGACCTCGGTATCACCGTCGTCCCCGAGGCGGCTCGCGAGCTCGCCGCGCTCGGATCGCTGATCACTCGGGCGGCGAACGACCAGCTCCAGTTCGCGCACCCGACGACCGACTGGACGCACTTTTCGTTCTGCCAGATCGCCGGGCCCCTCGAGCGCGACTCCGGTGACGACTTCATGATGACGAACACGGTGGTGGTCGAACCAGGCAAGCTGGATCGATCGCCGACTGGCACCGGCGTGTCGGCGCGCATGGCACTGCTGCGCTCGCAGGGGACCATGGCCGTCGGGGATCGTTTGCGGATGCAATCGGTCATCGGTTCGGAGTTCGTCGGTCAGATCGAGAGCGACACCAAGGTCGGCGACCTCGATGCCATCGTGCCGCTGGTGACCGGCAGAGCTTGGCGGTACGGCCGCTTCGCGTACGAGACCGACGTAACTGACCCCTGGCCCCTCGGCTATCGCGTCGCCGACACCTGGCCGACGTGAGCGACGATCATGGCCCCGCGTCGCCTGCACACTCCAACACGGTGGGGGTCGGACCGCATCCTCAGCCTTGGCCAACCGAACCGCACTTCGATCCGGAGCTGCTCGCCGGCGGCGACCGTCGCAACGTGGTGGACCGATATCGATACTGGACGGTCGAAGCAATCGTCGATGACCTCGACTTGCGCCGCCATGGCCTGCACGTCGCGATCGAGAACTGGGAACATGACTTCAACATTGGCACCGTCGTGCGCAACGCAAACGCGTTCCTTGCGGCCGCCGTGCACATCATCGGACCACACCGCTGGGATCGCCGTGGAGCGATGTCAACGCACCGATACCAGCACCTTCATCACCACGCAACCATCAGCGCCTTCGCGGCCTGGGCTGCTGAGCAGTCGGTCCCGATCGTTGCCATCGACAACATTGAGGGGTCGGTTCCGATTGAGCGCACATCGCTGCCACGCGAGTGTGTGCTGCTCTTCGGGCAAGAGGGTCCCGGATTGTCGCCCGAGGCAAATGCTGCGGCGAGCATGACGTGCGCGATCACACAGTTTGGGTCGACCAGATCACTCAATGCCGGAGTGGCGTCTGGCATTGCCATGTACGAGTGGGCACGACAGCACGTGCCCGTGGCCTGACATGGTCAGTGTTCGGTTCAGCGAACGATCCTTGCGAGTTTCGGGAGAACACAACGGCGGCCGGAGCACGCATCCCACGTGGCGAGACCACCGCTGAGCTCACGTGCTCCAGCCATCTCGTGGAGTTCGCGAGCCAGCTGCAGGTCAGCAGCAAGTGTGCTGGGCTCGTAGGCCTGCCACTTCTCGCCGTTGGTTGCGTCTTGATCGGAGATGGCTGCACCGTCTGCGCAGTTCCAACCGTCGTCCTCACGTGTCCGGGATCTCAGCACGCGTAGGTTTCCCAGGCTGTTCACGAGGATCGTTCCACACTGCAGTGGGGGCTCCACCGTGCCAGGCACCGTTGCGACGTCAACACTTGTCATGATGATGTATCGACCGCCGGGCTCAGACAGTTGAGGAGAAAGTGTGCGAGTCTCATCGGCATGGCTCAGCAGGTGTTCAGCGTTCAATCTGCCCTCTCGGTGCGCGAGGCATTCGACCGATGTATCGACCTCCGGCGTGTCAACGAGTGGGACCGAGGCGTCACCACTCCGCGCCGCTTGACCGGTGAGGGCCAGGCGGTCGGCTCGACCTATGAGGTCACCGTCACCGGTTTTGACGGTCAGCCAGCGACTGTGGTGTACGAGTTGCTTGAAGTGGAAGCTCCCCATCGATTCGTGATGGAGGGAATCAACGACACCTTCCGCGCCTACGACGTTCTCACGTTCACGTCGAACGACAGGGGTTGCGAGCTGCACTACGACGCGCAGCTCGAACTTCTCGGTTCGCCACCACCGATGACCGACGACGACCTTGACTCGCTCTTTGCTAGCGTTGCAGCCGTCCCGCAGCAGGGCCTTTCCACTTTCCTCAACCCGTGAACGAGTCGCCGGGGCGGTGCGTCGTTGTCGGCACTGGTCGAGCTGGCGCGGCGTTCAGCCGCGCGCTGGCTGCGGCGGGTTGGGTCGTCACGTCGGTTCCGGCCCGACCGATTACTGCGAACACTGCGAGCCAGAAAGAGTTGACCGAGTTGGCGGAACAGGTCGCGCTCGCGGACGTCGTGCTCATCGCCGTCTCCGATACTGCAATCGAAACTGTTGCCGCTGCACTCCCGGGATCATCGGCCCTCTACCTCCACGCGTCCGGAGCGTCCGGCCTCGACCTCCTTGCGCCGCACCAGCGCGTCGGCTCCTTACACCCGTTGATGTCGCTGCCCGACGCCGAGACCGGTGCCCGCAGGCTGCTCGACCACTGCACGTTTGCGATCGATGGCGATCCGTTGCTCCGCGACATTGTTGAGTCGCTCGGTGGCCAAGCTGTGGAAGTGGCTCCATCTCAACGCGTTGCGTATCACGCTGCTGCGACCATTGCGGCGAACCACCTCACTGCACTGTGCGCGCAGATCGAGCGCCTCGCCGAAGAAGTCGGCGTTCCCGTCGCGGCCTACTGGTCGATGATGTCCAACACGCTCGACAATGTTGCGGCTCGCGGTGCGGCCGACGCGCTGACCGGACCGGCAGCGCGAGCGGACTGGGTGACGATTCGGGCACATCTCGCGGCGCTCCCATCTGATGACGATCGGCGCCTGTATCGCGCGTGTTGTGCTGCTGCGGCCCGGCTCGCCGGACATCAGGTGCCGGCCGATATCGACGGGCCCTGAGTCGACACGTCGGCTCTCACCCTGTTATTTCTTCGATTTTCTCTGTTGCTGCTTGCGGGCGTTCCACTGTTCACGTTCGACTTCAATGGCCAACGACCGCAGCGATGACGTCCAAAACCCGGCCATCCATTCCGTGAGCTCGGCGAGCCCTTCGGGGCGGGCCCGGTAGTAGCGCCGGGTGCCTTCGTTGCGCACCGTCACCAACTCTGCATCGGCAAGCACGCGCAGGTGTTGGCTGATTGCTGGGCGAGTGATGTCGAAGTGCTCGGCGATGTCACTGACCGTGCGTTCGTCATGCCTGACGAGGTGCAGGATTTCTCGTCGAGTCGGCTCAGCGACGGCTCGTGCTGCTGCGTCCATTGGCGCTCCGTTGCTCGGTGCCGCGGGATGCGGCTTGCGGTGGGCCGGTCGAGCATCGTGTCCGATCCGGTCACATGATTGTATCGCTGAATGCTCTCTGCGTTAGCCACTTCTTACGTTAGAGTCTGCTTACTTTTAAGTCGGGACGAGCACCGACGCCATCCGTGCCGCCAACCCCACTCTGCGTCACGCTCGCGATGCAGGGCCGCTGACCAGGCAGCTTGAGTTCTCACGACCGAACGACCCGCCGCCCGGCCCAACGCACCGAACCCCACAAGCCCAGCTCTGAACAGCACCGGCACGAGCGATACGTTTCACCGATGGCCGCCACCCAGACACCAACCGGCACCGAGTTCCTGCGAACTCCAGACGAACGCTTCGCGCATCTTCCAGACTTTCCATACGCACCCAAGTACGTCGACATCGATGGACTCCGCATGGCGTATATCGACGAGGGCCCGACCGATGGACCCGTTCTGCTCCTCATGCACGGCGAGCCGACCTGGAGCTACTTGTATCGACGGATGATCCCGCCCTTGGTCGACGCCGGCTTCCGGTGTGTGGCCCCCGACCTGATCGGGTTCGGCCGATCAGACAAGCCCGTCGAACGATCGGCGTACACCTACAACGGTCACGTGGCCTGGATCCACCAGTTCATCGCTGCAGTTGAACTGACGACCGCAACGTTGTTCGCGCAGGACTGGGGCGGGCTGATCGGCCTCCGTGTCGTTGCCGAGGACCCTGACCGCTTTGAGCGCGTGGCCATCGGCAACACCGGACTTCCGGTCGGGGCCTCCCTCGGCCCCGGCTTCGACATGTGGTTGGCAGCGTCGCAGAACATGGCGCTCATGGATTGCGGTGCACTGATGCAGCGGGCAACTGCTGCTCGCGAGCTCACCGACGACGAGGTGGACGCGTACCGCGCGCCCTTCCCCGACGAAGCGCACATGGCGGGGGCTCGGGAGTTTCCGACGCTGGTCCCGATCACGCCAGAGCACGGTGGCGTCGCTGAGAACATCGCGGCCTGGCAGATTCTCGAGCAATGGGACAAGCCGTTCTTGACGCTTGCCTGTCCGGGCGATCCAGTGTTGGGCAAGTTGCACCACGAGTTCATCGAGCGCGTGCCCGGGGCTTCGGGCCAGCCCCATCAGGAGTTTGCTCCTGGCGGCCACTTCATCCAAGACGACTGCGGCGAAGACATCGCGGCCGCCCTCATCTCGTGGCTGGCATAACCATGTCGACTTCGATCTACGACGAGGCGTTCGAGTGGTACTCCAAGAACTGGGACCCAGATCGCCCGGTCGGCGAGTGGTGGGCGCTCCTCGCCGAAACGGGTTGGTCCTTTCCTTCGTGGCCCGAGGGGCGGGGCGGCCGCGGGCTCAGCCCGCGTGACGCCAAGCAGGCCGAGCAGGCTCGACTGGACGCTGGCGCGTACGGGCCTCCCAAGGGTTTGTCGACGTTTCTCGTGGCCCCGACGCTGCTGACCTACGCCACCTCCGAACAACTCGATCGCTTCATGCCCGGCATTGTGCGCGGCACCGACACCTGGTGCCAACTGTTCTCCGAACCAGGAGCCGGCAGCGACCTGGCTGGCCTGTCGACGCGTGCCGTTCGCGATGGCGACGAGTGGATCATCACCGGCCAGAAGGTGTGGAACTCAGGTGCTCAGAATGCGGCGTTCGGCATTTTGATGGCACGGACCGACCCGGATCTGCCCAAGCACAAAGGCATCTCCTTCTTCCTGATCGACATGACCCAAGACGCCGTCGATGTTCGGCCGCTCCGCGAAATGACCGGCGACATTGCCTTCAATGAGGTGTTCCTCTCCGAGGCTCGTGTTGCCAACGACGACCTGCTCGGCGGACAGGGCGAAGGCTGGCGGGTCGGTATGACAACACTGTCGCATGAACGCGATCCAGACAACTCCGGATCCGGTAGCGGATTCGATTTCGCCGGCGCCGATCTGACGCGCACTGCTGGCGAGCATGCAGCAGCGGTCGACGGAGACGTCGACGGGTTTGGATTGGCAATGAGCGGCGGGGCAAACCGGCTCCTCGACGACATTCTCGATGAGTTTGATGGTTCGGCGGACCCGATTCGACGACAACGAATGATGCAGCTCGCCGAACTCCGCCGAACATCACGTTGGTCAACAGCGCGATCAATGGCGGCGGTCAAAGCGGGCGGTCAGCCGGGGCCCGAAGTCTCGACGCTCAAGGTCATCGGCGCGGAGGTGTCACGCCGGACACGCGATCTCGGACTCGAAGCGATGGGACCTGAGGGCATGTTGTGGGGAGACGACACACCGACTGGCGGGCAGTTTCATGCGTACTGCATGTTCACTCCGGCAATGTCGATTGCCGGCGGCAGCGACGAGGTCAACCGGAACATCATCGGTGAGCGAGTGCTGGGGCTGCCTCGCGAGCCCGGCGAGTCCGAACAACGCCAACGACCGTGGTCCGAGCTGCCACGCAACTAAGCGCAGGACAAGCCGAACCCGATCAAACGGAGCACACGATGACCATCTCGACTGATGACCGCCTCGAACTGCACGAACTGCCCGGGCGATACGGCGACGCCATCGATGATCGAGACTGGGCGCGGCTCGACCGAATTTTCACCGATGACGCCACGTTCGACATGACCGACCTTGGCGTTCCGCTCCTCGAAGGGCTGACCGAGATTCGGCGCTTCATGGACGAAGATGCCGAGCATCCGAAGACCCACACAATGACGAACATCTACGTCGATGCTGATGACGATGGCGTTCGCCTCAACTTCCGGA
Source organism: uncultured Ilumatobacter sp. (assembly GCF_963980585.1). Lineage (NCBI taxonomy): Bacteria > Bacillati > Actinomycetota > Acidimicrobiia > Acidimicrobiales > Ilumatobacteraceae > Ilumatobacter > uncultured Ilumatobacter sp. The sequence goes on along the minus strand of NZ_CAXCAM010000008.1, from coordinate 56,059 downwards.
TCGTCGCCTTACTGCGCGGCGGTCTCGCTGGAACTGCTTCGTACTACGACCAGGTGATCAAGACCGGTGACGGTTGGCGAGTCCAGCACCGGGTGGTCACCCTCCGTCGCCGGCCTGACTGAGATCGCCCACACGGTCGGAAGCCATTTGCGACTCTCAGGATCTGCCGCGACGGACGGCCTCGCGCATCAGTGACCGGTTGCCTTCTTCGCGGAGCAGGCGCAGCCGAACACGCTCAAGCTTCCAACCGTCGACGGTGCGGATCGCATCATCGGTATAGGTACCAAACATCGTGTAGCGGTCGGACCCCTGTCCGGTATGCAGCCAGTGCTCGGCGCGCATGTGTGCCGTGATCGTGGCCCGGTTGCCGTCGATCGCGTAGCGGTGCGAACCGATGAAGTGCTGCGAGCGCTCGAGACCGGCAAACAGCACGCGGGCATTGGCGACCACCCGGTCAGCGGGCGCTGGACGCGGCGGTGGCTCCGGCTGGTAATCGCTCATGTCCATGGTGACTTCGTCAGCGAACACGGTTCGCCACAAGTCCCAGTCTTCGTGATCGAGGCCGAACGCGTATCGATGGATGAGGTCGCGCAGGTCCGACTCGTCGATGAGTCGTTGCACCAATTCGTCGTTCATGACTGCACCCATTCGTCCGTGCTCAACGCGCCGATATCGGCCGCAGCAATACCAAGCCACTCGTCGAGTACTTCGGCATTGTGTTCCCCGCGAAACGCTGCCACGCCGACGTCGGAGCAGTCAGTCGCCGACATCCGATACGGGTTGCGTACCACCTTGCGCGTGCCACCGGCCCGGTCGTCGACCTCGACCACCGTGTTGCGATGCATGACAGTCGGAGACTCCAATACTTCGCTGCAATCCCGGACGTCAGCCCACGCCAGGTTGGCCGCTTCAAAGGTTGCGATGACCTCGGCCCGACCCGCGAGGCCACACAGGTAGTCCGTGATGATCCTGCGACGCGACGCAACCTTGTCGGCGATATCGGCGTCGGCCGGCGTCGGATCGACCAACCCCGCGGTCTTCGAGAGCTGATGCCAGATCCAGCGGAGGCCCCCGGTCAACATCTTGGGTCCGTCGACGGTTCGCCACACCTCACCGTTGACCGACTCAGTTCGTCGGGCTCCGTCGAGCACATTGACAATGATGTCGGCCGAGAAGGTCATCGCATCGATCATCGCCATGTCAATGTGCTGCCCCCCGTGGCCGGCGTCGCGCATCCGGAGCGCCGAGAGCACACCAATCACACCGTGCATCCCGGAGAGCACGTCCGCGGCGCTCAGGTCGAGGTCGAGCGGCATCTCGTCACCGACCCCGTGGGGCAGGATGCCCGATTCGGCATGGATGATCGAGGCGTACGCGGCGCGCTGCGCCTCTGGGCCGTCCTGACCGAAGCCGCTGATTGACAACATGATCAGCTCCGGATGACGAGCATGCACGGTGGCCCAGTCCAGGCCGAACTTCGCCATCACGCCCGGGCGAAAGTTTTCGATCAACACGTCGGCCTGCTCGGCGAGTTGCAACACCAACTCAGGGCCGCCATCGGCCTGCAAGTCGATGCAAACATTTCGTTTGCCGCAGTTCTGCTGCGTGAAGTAGGTCGAGAGACCGGCGGTCTTGCGACCCCACAGTCGCGTGACGTCGCCATCGGGGGGCTCGATCTTCACGACGTCCGCACCAAGATCAGAGAGCGTGCGTCCGGCGATCGGCCCGGCGAAGACTCGCGAGAGGTCGAGCACCTTCACCCCATCAAGCGGCCGCGGCCCCGCCATCAGGTCAGCCTGCCTTGGGACAGCATCCCGTCGGGATCCATCATCTCGATCTGCTCGCGATAGAGCTTGAGCAGTCGAGGATGGGTGAACATCCAGAACCTCCCGTTCACAATGCCGTCGAGCACGATGCGGCCCACCTCGTCGGGATCCATCCCGTTCGACAGGAAGTCGCCGATCTTGCTGCCGAGCTTCTTGCCGGCCTCGCCGGCCTGCGCCACTTCACCCTGTGCCGCCTTGCGGTTGCGGACGCTGTTGCGGCTGATCTCGGTGTTGATCGGCCCGGGGCAGAGGACCGATGCATGGTGCGGTGACTTGCCGATTCGAAACTCGCGTTCAAGCGTTGCCATGAGCGCGATGACGCCACTCTTGGCGACGTTGTACGGGCCCGCGGCAGCACCGGCGATCAGGCCCGAGACCGACGAGGTGGTGTTGATGTGCCCTCCATGCTCGGACTGTTGGATGAGCGGTTGAAAGACCTTGGTGCCATAGATCGGTCCCCACAGGTCGACCCCGAGTGTCCATTCCCAATCGTCCACCGTGACGTTGAAGAGCTTCGCAAACACAGCAGCTCCGGCGTTGTTGCACAGTACGTCGACGCGTTTGTGGGTGTCCATCGTCGCGTCGGCCATCGCTTGCACATCGTCAAGTTTCGAGACATCGGCCTGCACGCCGATCGCGTCGTGTCCGGCGGATCGCAACTCCGCGGCAGCTGCCTCGACGCGATCAGCATCGATGTCCGCCATCACCACCGCCATTCCGGCTTCGGTGAATGCCCGAGCCATGCCGAGACCGATGCCACCGGCCGCGCCGGTGATCACCGCCACCTTGCCGTGTGGTTCGAATACCAACTGGTCGTCGCTCATGACTTTCCCACCCTGTGGCCCCATCTCGCTTGCGCGCCTGAGAGTCGGCGCTGATGTCACGGATCCCCCGATCCGATGACGACGCTACATCCCCGCGATGATGACCTCATGGCCGAAGAGAAGCAGGACAAGTTCGTGATGGACTTCGACGTGACCGAGCGCGCCGACCGTCCACCGCAGGAGTACTACGACGACATCAAGGCCAAATTTGCCGAGGAGCGCGACCTCCGCCTCGAATACCGACCGCCCGGCACCGAGAACTACCGCGATCTCGACGGCGCGATGGCCGACCTCGCACGTGACCCGTACGCCGACGATTGGGTCGAGCGCACACCGATTGACGATGTGGCCAACGGCGGCGAGGTCGAGGTGCTGTTCATCGGTGGCGGATTCTCCGCACTGCTCACATCGGCACGACTGCGCGAAAAGGGTGTCGAGAGCATCCGCATCGTCGAACGCGGCGCCGACGTCGGTGGCACCTGGTACTGGAATCGGTATCCGGGAGTGGCGTGCGATGTGGTCGCCTACGACTATCTGCCGCTGCTCGACGAGATGAACTACGTCCCCACCCGGCACTACGCGCAGGGCCCAGAGATCTTCGCCCACTGCCAGGCAATCGCCGAGAAGTACGACCTGTACGACCTCGCCGTGTTCCAGACCACCGTGACCTCGACGGTGTGGGACGGCGAGGCCCAACGTTGGAACATCACGACTGATCGCGGCGACACGATGCGCGCCAAGTTCGTGGTCTGCGCAAACGGCACGTTGGCCAAGCCGCGTTTGGCGCGGATTGACGGCATGGAGACGTACCGGGGACACTCCTTTCACACGTCGCGTTGGGATTACGGCTTCACCGGCGCCGACCTCGAAAACCTGCGCGACGTCCGCGTCGGCATCATCGGCACCGGCGCAAGCGCCGTACAGATCATCCCCAACCTCGCCAAGACGGCGAAGAGCGTGCACGTGTTCCAGCGCACCCCGTCCTCGATCGACATCCGTGACGACTGGGAGACCAGCGACGAGTGGGCAGCCAAGCAAGGCGACGGCTGGCAGGCCAGGCGCCGCGCCAAGATCGTCAGCAAGCTGCGCGAGCAGGCCGAACGCCGCGGTCAACTGCGCGGCGGCATCACTCGTGACGAGAAGATCCGCCGTCAGGAGAACAACAACATCGACGCGATGATGCGCATCCACAAGCGCATCGACGACACCGTCGAGGACCCTGCCACGGCCGAGTCATTGAAGCCGTGGTACATGCTGATGTGCAAACGGCCGTGCTTCCACAACGAGTACCTCCCTGCGTTCAACCGACCGAACGTGCACCTCATCGACACCCATGGCAAGGGTGTCACCGAGATCGGCGAGCGCGGCCCGATCTTCGACGGCGTCGAGTATGAAGTCGACCTCCTCATCTACGCCACCGGGTTCGAAGTGCAACAGACCGGCATCTACAACCGGATCGTCGGTGACAACGATCTCGACCTCAACGACAAGTACGACAGCGGCATCCGCACCATGCTGGGCATCCACACCGCCGGTTTCCCGAACATGTTCATCATGGGCGGCTACCAGGCATCGTTTCAGTTCAACCTCACCGACCTGCTGCAAGTGCAGGGCGACCACATTGCGAACTGCATCAAGCACGCCCGCACGCACGGCTACGACACCATCGATGTGACGTCTGAGTCGGAGGACTGGTGGGTGCACGAGGTGATTGCGCACCGCGGAAAAACCACACGCAATCAAGAGTGCACGCCCGGTTACTACAACTTCGAAGGCCAGGAAAACCGACGCCAGGACGGCAACTACAACGGCGGCTTCCCGGCGTACATCGATCACATCGCCGACATCGAGGCTGACATGGACACCCATTTCGTCTACACCAAGGACTGAACACAACATGGCCGACAACACCTGGGAACACATCCGCATCGAGCGCCCGAGTGACCGCGTCGCTCGGATCACGCTCGCCCGACCTGAGGCCGCGAACGCGCAGAACTACCAGATGCTCAGCGAGCTGAACGAGGCCTTTGACGAAGCTGCACGCGACGACGAGGTCCGGGTGATCATCCTCGCCGCGGACGGCAAACACTTCTCAGCCGGCCACGACCTTCGCGCCGACACCGACATGTCCGACATCGATCCACTCGGCACCTGGTGCTGTTTCGACGCCGAGGGCGCCGAGGGCTACATGGCCAAGGAGGCCGAGATGTACGTCGGGTTGTGCTGGCGGTGGCGGAACATCCCCAAGCCGACCATCGCCCAGGTGCACGGCAAGGTAATTGCCGGCGGACTGATGCTCATGTGGCCGATGGACCTCGTGGTGTGCAGCGACGACGCGACGTTCTCAGACCCGGTTGTCGCCTTTGGCGTCAACGGCCATGAGTACTTCACGCACCCCTTTGAGGCCGGCGCCCGCCTGGCCAAGGAAATGCTGTTCACCGGCCGCTCGATCACCGCGGACGAGGCACTCCGATGCGGCATGGTCAACACCGTCGTCGCACGCGACGACCTTGAATCGACGACGTTGGCAATGGCCGAGCGGATCGCCCAACGCCCGATGATCGGCCTCACCCTCGCGAAGCAAAGCGTCAACAACACGCTCGACCAGATGGGGATGTACACCTCGATCCAGTCGGCGTTCGCACTGCACCACGTCGGACACAACCACAACGCGCGAGTGCACGGCATGATTGTTGACCCCGCCGGCGCACAGGTCATCCGCGACGAAGCCTGAGCGCCGGGAGGAGCGGGTGAAACCGCGACGCCGTGGGCCGCATCGTCACGCGACGACTGAGTTGCCTAGGTTCGGCCTATGACCGAACGCATGCCCGCCGTGTCCCTCGCCGCCGTCCCGGGGCGCCGCGCCCAGACCGTCGAGTTGGCAGCCGAGATCGAACAGCGCGGCTTCTCCGGTCTCTACTGCCCCAGCTTCGGCGATGCGATGGGGCTGTGCCTCTCCATCGCTCACGCAACCAACACCATTGAGTTCGGCACGTCGATTCAGCCCATCTATCTGCAACATCCAGTGGCACTTGCGACGTCCGCGAGTTACCTCCACGAAATCGCTGACGGGCGATTCAGGCTCGGTGTCGGCGTCACCCACGGCCCAGTGATCAAACGCCTCGGCGTCGAGACCGGCAAGCCGCTGAGCGACATGCGCGAGTACGTCACGACAATGCGCGAAGCCTCCGAGCAGATGGGCGGACTGCCCGACGTCGTGCTTGCCGCCCTGCGCGACAAGATGGTTGAGCTCTCCGTGGAGGTCGGTGACGGTGCGGTCTGGGCCAATGCGTCGCGGAGTCGGATGGAGCATTCGCTCGACCTCGTCCCCGATGATCGACGCTCATCAGACTTTTGGATCGGCAACATGATTCCGACCGTTATTGACGAGGACATCGAAGCCGCCCGCGCCCGAAACCGCAAGACGTTGCAGGGTTATGTCGCCCTGCCCAACTATCGCAACTACTGGATTGACGCCGGATACGAGGCCGAGATGGAGGCAGTCGCCACCGCTCTGGCTGCACGCGACAAGGACGCCGTTTTCGCTGCGATGAGCGACGCCTGGCTTGACGACTGCACGCTCTCGGGTTCAGCAGATCGCGTTCGCGACGGAGTCGAGGCCTGGTTTGACGCCGGTGTCACTGCGCCGATTCTGGTCCCATCATCGACCTCGGGCGGCCAGGTCAAAGCATTCGCTGAACTGTTCGACACGTTCGGCTGAGGCCGACTCAAGAAACCGCACGCTCAGATCTGGAGACCCGTCGTGGCGCCACCATCGACGAGCATGTTCGCTCCGGTCACAAAGCTGGCTCGGTCACTCACGAGAAACGCGACCACGTTCGCGATCTCTTCGGGTGTCCCCAAACGACGAAACGGATTCTGCTTGAGGGTCGCGTCCCAGAGTTTGCCGCCTTCTTTGCGAGCATCGTCCCAGACCCCTCCCGGGAACAGAATGTCGCCCGGAGAGACGACATTGACCCGGATGCCGCGCCGTGCCACCTCGAATGCCAGCGACTTCACCATGCTGACCGTTGCTGCTTTGACCGCTGCGTAAGCAGCGATCCGCGGCGCTCCGGTGCTGGCTGCACGCGAGCCGATACAGACGAGGTTGGCACCTGCGTGATCTTCCATCTTGCCGAGCGCAGCGCGGAGGAGTTCGTCGGTTCGCACGAGGTCGACATTGACCGATGCGCTCCAATCCGGTCCCGCCATCGCCGACACGTTCGAGACGACGATGTCGAGCCCACCCATCTGCTCGGCCGCCCATTCGACGAGCGCCGTCGGGTCACCCTCGACGGCCATGTCGGTAGCACGGTGATGGACCGTGCCCAGCGCCGACAACTCAGCTGCAGCTGTTGCGAGGCCGTCCGCGTTGCGGGCACAGATCGTGACGACCGCACCCTCTTCGAGGAGCGCCTGCGTGATGCCACGGCCGATGCCCTTGCTTCCGCCCGTGACGAGAATGCGTTTGCCGGTGAGTCCAAGGTCCATCACACAAACGTAGGCGGGCGCCCTGGCAGTGGCGCCGTCGGACTCACCGACGACTCCGCGCCTGGCCAGCTACGAAAGGCCGCCGCGGCCTGCGCGGCGACTCGGTCTCAGGCGTCTGAGCGGGGCGTCGGCGTGAAACGGACGTTGAGATGTTTGACGCCGGTGACCAACGGGATCCCTGCGACGTCAAGCGGGACGGCGTCACCCACCACTTCGATGTCGGGAAGCCGGGTAAACAAGTCGCGGAAAACCACCGCGAGTTCGCGTCGCGCCAAGTTGGCACCGAGGCAGAAGTGCGGACCGGGGCCACCAAAACCGAGGTGGGGGTTTGGACTGCGCAGCACGTCGAACCGCTCAGGATCCTCGAAGACCTTCGGGTCGCGGTTGCCTGCGCCGTACAACATCACGACCTTGTCGCCCGTCACGAAATCGTGGCCCGACATCGTGAGGTCGTTGGTGACGGTGCGGCGCATGAAGGTGACCGGCGACGCGTAGCGAACGATTTCCTCGACTGCGGTTGGTGTGACACCTTCAACGTCGTGTTGCCAGATAGCGCGCTGTTCTGGGTGCTGCGCGAGAAGGTTCATGCCGTGACTGATCGCCGTCCGAGTGGTGTCGTTGCCGGCGACTGCAAGCAGGATGAAGAACGGCGCCACCTCTTCGGGGGCGAGCATCTCACCATCGAGATCATTGTGAACGAGCTTCGATGTGAGATCGTCTGTGGGGTTCTTCCGACGCTCGTCAGCGAGTTCGTTCATCAGTTCGGTCAGCTGGATTCCGGCACCAAAGATGGCCATCATTGGGTCGCCGTCACCGATGAACTCGGGGTCGCCACCGCTGAGTATCACATTCGTTGCGTTGAGCACGGTGTCGAACTCGCTGCGCGGGATCCCCATCATGTCGCAGATCACGAGTAGCGGAAATGGTTGCGAGAGCGCCTTCACCAGGTCAACCTCGCCCTGCTCACAGAATCCGTCGATGACCTCACGCGAAATTGTCTCAACCGAATCGAGGACTGTCGCGAGGTCAGTCGGCGTGAACGTCTTGGCGACAATCGCGCGCTGACGCTGATGGCGCGGGTTGTCCATGTTGATGAACGACCCGAAGAATTCGAGTGCTTCAGGCGGTAGGTCCACGATCGAGATCGCACCCTGGGCAGAACTGAACTCCTTGGCGTTCTTGCTGATCTGGACGATCTCGTCGAAGCGAGTGACAGCGAAGAATCGTTCTTCCTCACCGGTCATGTCATTGACGAACTGGACCTCGCTGAAGGGTCCGGATTCGCGGATCGCGATCATCTCCTGCATTCGATCGTCAAGAGGCTGCGTCCAGAAAGACGGTTCAATCAAGCGGGAGGTCATGAAACGATCGTAGAACGCCAACCCAGGCTGTTCTCGCACCGTGACAATTTGCCCGTAGACCAACCAGCCGGCATGGACACCCACACGAGATACCAGCCGAAACCACCGACGCTTGATTGCGTCCGTATCATCCAGTTTGATGGGCCGTGAGTGGATCGATGAACCCTTTCCACCGCCACTAGAACCTCTGGTATCTCGACGGCGGCGACTGGCTGGCAACCGCCCGTTCGACCCGCGACGGGTACCGTTTTATTACGGGTGGGTTGTAGTGGTCGCAGGCACGATCGGAGCGATCGCCTCAGTACCCGGCCAGACCGCCGGTGTCAGTGTCTTCACCGACGACCTCATCTCGACAACTGGGCTCACCCGGTTGCAGTTGGCGATTGCCTACCTCGTCGGCACCGGAATGAGCGGCCTCTTCCTTGGAGCCGGCGGTCGAGCGATTGACCGGCACGGATCGCGGGTGGTTGCCTTCGCCGCAACGCTCGGCCTTTCGGCGACCCTCGTCGCATTGAGCGCAATTAGGCCGCTGAGTACCCCCATCGGTCTCGTTGTTATGTCCGTCGGATTTGGCTGTCTGCGATTCAGCGGACAGGGCCTGCTCACGCTTGCCTCGCGCACGATGGTCGCGCAGTGGTTCGACCGCCGGAGAGGGCTCGTGACTGCCGCATCTAGCTCTGTCGTGGGCTTCGCTATCGCTGCTTGCCCTGCGCTTTTCCTCATGCTGATCGATATCAACGGCTTCCGTACGGCGTGGCGAATCATGGCGCTCACTTTGGTTGTGGTCGTCGGCTCGATCATCATCACCTTCTACCGAGTCAGTCCCGAGGCCGCCGGGATCAAAATTGACGGGCAGAACCGCACCGCCATCGCCGACGGACCCGAGCCCGGTGCATCCACAGCAGAACAGACGTTGCCGATCTTGGGGACCGAGCACGACGCCACCCGGGCACAGGCCCTCCGTGACGTCCGGTTTTGGGCGCTGACGATTCCGGTTGCAGCGCTCTCTTCGACCGCAACTGCCGTCACGTTCCACATTGTGGACCTCGGTGCAGAACTCGGGCTCACCGACAGCGAGATCGTGCGCATCTTTGTCCCTATCGCCTTCGTTAGCGTGCCCGTCACGCTGCTCACGGGTTGGATGACTGATCGCGTCACGCCGCTGGTTATCGCAGCCGCAATGTCGCTCACCCAGTTGGTGATGTACCCAACAATTGGGTTTCTTGACACTTGGTGGGGCGCAATTGCGGCTGTGATCACGTGGGGCGCCGCACAAGGCTGCTTTTCATCGCTCACCTCGGCAGCTATCCCTAAGGTGTTCGGACGCCGGCACCTTGGGGCGATCTCTGGTATTCAAATGAGCGCGATGGTCATCGGTAGCGCAATCGGACCAGCGTTTTTTGCACTCGTGCAGTCGGTGACCGGTGACTACCGGGCTGCTCTGTGGCTGTCGACGGTTGTCCCGGCCGTTGCGTTGGTGTTGTCGATCGCCGGGCTCCGCCACGACCGGCAGGTAACTGCGTAGCGCTGGTCAGCCCGCAGTGGAGACCGACCCGCCACCGAAAACTTCGAAGGCTCGGAAACTCAACGTCTCCGAGACCTCTCGTTGTCAATACTTCCGGCGACGACAAAACCCCCCGGCTGCGCACCGGCGTCCACAACAGTGTCCAACCCAATAAACATGTTGCAGACCACATGACCCCGACTGCGTCTAGGCCGCCTTAGGACCGTCCCTACTATTTCAACGCTGCGTCACTCCAGTAGACGCGCCTAACAGACTTCACCGTGGCAAAACCAGATGACGACCAGGCCCTGCGGATCTAGAACGTTCGTTGAGGCGTCGACCGCACCGTCGACATCACGGGTTCCGTCAAGCGCTCGAGTCTTTCTTCGCGATCGAGGGCTGGCCTTATGCGCCGACCGATGTCGCAGAGGTCCTGCAAACGAGATACGGCGGTCGGACAACGGATTGGGTATGCCTGGCCGAGATCAGGGAGCCCGGGCATCAACTGGTCTTCTATTCACTCGTCCCGGAACGCGGCCCCGCTGATCGCTTTCCGGAGATCTGCGAATACATCACCCGCGCAAACTTCGGGTTAGCGATTGGCAACTTCGAACTCGACATGCATGACGGCGAGATCAGATACAAGACAAGCATTGACGTAGAGGGTGCAACAATCACACCGGCGATGGTGAAGCAAATCGTCCACGCCAATGTCATCGTGACCGGTCTTTACCTCCCAGGACTGCTGGCGGTCATCAGCGGCGAACTCAGCGCGACCGAAGCCATCGGGCTGGCCGAGCCACCGGGCTAAATCCGAGCAAAACGCCGCCGAGCCCCACATCGGCATCAGCGCACCGCCTGAGTGAGGCTCCGGTGGAGCGGCAGACCCGGTTGGGTTAACGACCCGTAGGTGCGACATTACTCCGCGCTGGCTGACCTTCGAGAGATCTCCTGCTCAGGTGGGTTCATCGTCGATGAAGCGATGATGCTCCGTCTCGGCCAATCCATCAGGCACTGAAGAGCGCACAAGGTGTTCTCCGACGCAGCACCACCCACCGCACCCGGTGAGGAGAACTTTCTCTTCTCGCTTACCGCCGACGGGCACATCACCACACCCTGGCGCGCAAGAAATCGAGGGAATGCTCGATCCAGCGGCGTACACCGGTCGCTGCGCAGAGGTGGTTGACGGATACGCAGACTACGCCGATGCTTTGGCAGGCGAGCGTCTGGGTGTGAAATCGTTTCCTTTCCGATCGGCACCAGCAATTCGTGATTGGCTCAATCGGCGACCACGGAGCCAGACCCCGATGCGACACGCCTGCAAGGCACAATGCTCAGCGACGATCGAACAATTCGTACTCGGCTGGCACCTTCGCGCCGTTCCGGCCATGTCGGTAACAAAAGAAGCCCTGGCTGATCTTGCGATCAACCAGGGCTCCAGATGGTGGCGGGGGCAGGATTTGAACCTGCGACCTTCGGGTTATGAGCCCGACGAGCTACCGAACTGCTCCACCCCGCGGCGAACAGTGAAATTAGAATACGCCGGCAACACGGCGATGACAACCAAGCTCCACGTGACGGTTGACAACCCGCCGGGGTGCCGCCCAGGACGACCCGCTCCGACCCTGCGCAATCGCCACTGATCACATCGCCAGCGCTGCCAGCCGGTACGTTGCTCCGGTGACACCAGCAGACACAGCGACGCCGACGGGCAACGACGATGTCGCCCGCGGACTTCTTGGCGCCGGTATCGCCGTCTGCGCCTGGTCAGTCGGCACCATTCTCGCCAAGGGAATCGAGATGGGCGGCCTTGCCATCGGCGCCTACCGCTTCTGGATCTTCGGCATCGGGTTGGTCATCTGGATGCAGGTCCGGGGCATGCCGTTCAGCGCACGCGTCATGCGCAAGTCGATGTGGGGCGGCCTCGCACTCGGCGCTGACATCGCGCTGTTCTTCACCGCTGTCAAAGAGACAAGCATCGTCAACGCGACGATCATCGGCTCGCTGCAGCCGATCCTCGTCGGCATCATCGCCGCCAAATTCTTCGGCGAGAAGATCCGCAGGCAGGACGCTCTGTGGTCATTGGTCGCCTTGGCCGGCGTCTTCGTCATCGTTGCTTCGTCAGCTGACAACGAGGTCACCAGTCTCCGTGGCGACCTCCTGGCCGCCGCGGCAATGTTCTCCTGGGGCGGCTACTTCATCGCGTCAAAGCAGTCGAAGAAGGACATGTCGCCCACCGAGTTCACCGCGGGCACGTCACTCTGGACCGCAATCATCTGCACACCGCTCGGCTTCGCCTTCGGCCAGGACATGTCGATACCGTCCCCCAAGAACCTCGGACTCCTCCTCGTCATGATCGCCGTGTCCGGCATCATCGGCCACTCGTTGATGAACTGGTCGCTCGTCCGCATTCCGCTGTGGGTCGGATCAACCTTCACACTCCTCATCCCCGTCTTCTCCGCGCTCCTCGCCTGGATCTTCTTTGACGAAGAACTCCTCGCCATCCAAGCCGTCGCCATGGCCGTCGTCCTCGGCTCGCTCGCCGTGATCGTGCGCGGCCAGTCGAGTCCGAAGACCACCGCGCTCCCCGCCAAACAGTCGACCTCATCCTGATCCGTAGCCTGCAGCAGTGATCGCGATCGCCACCACCGAAATCCTGGGTTACCTCGCCTCAGCCATCGTCGTCACATCGCTCACAATGAGCTCAGTGGTGCGCCTCCGGATGCTGTCACTGTGCGGTTCGGCCACCTTCTTTGTCTACGGCCTCCTGATCGAGTCAGCGCCGATCATGTTGACCAATGTCGCCATCGCCGGGATCAACATCTGGTTCCTCAGCAAGGAGTTCCGCGCTGGAGGCATCGACCTGGGTGTGTCCAAAATCCGCGCAGACTCGCCGTTCCTGCTGGACTTCATCAGCTTTCACGCCAGCGACATCGGCAAATTCCAGCCTGACTTCGCGATGCCCGTTGGCCCTGACGTTGTGGCACTGCTCCTGACCCGAGACGGTCTTCCCGCCGGGGCACTGATCGGTACCCAGCACGGCACCACATTGGACGTTGACCTTGACTACGTCCTCAGCGCCTATCGCGACAGTCGTCTGGGCGACTGGCTCTTCAGCGACAAGTCCAAAGTGTTCCGCTCACTCGGCATCAGTGAATTACGCGCTGCAGCCACCACCGATTCCCACGACCACTATCTCGTCCGGATGGGTTTCACACCACCCGCGCGGAACCCCGCCGGACAGAGCGACGATCTTGTCCTCCGGCTCTGACCGCCAACCCGCCGAGACACTCAACAACACTGCCGCCGTTCCGGGTCAAGAAGTCACAGCAGTGACCCGACCCCATTGGTGACCTGCTTGCACCTTGGGTGGATCAACCCATGACGGGGACCGATTTCATCGCTTCGGCGATGTCGGCGTCTGGGAGGTCGTAGTCGACCATTTCGCCCGACAGGTACTTGTCGTAGCTCGTGAGATCGAGATGGCCGTGGCCACAGAGCGCCGTCAGGATGACTTTCTCCTCGCCGGTCTCCTTGCATTCCAGTGCCTCGCGAATCGCCGCCGCGATGGCGTGCGTCGGCTCGGGGGCGGGCACGATGCCCTCGGTCCGAGCGAACTCAAGCGCCGCCGCGAAGCACTCGGTCTGCGGAATCGAGATCGCCTCGACCAAGCCCTCGTTGTAGAGGTGCGATACAAGCGGCGCCATGCCGTGATAGCGGAGGCCACCAGCGTGAATCGGCTCGGGCACGAAGCTGTGGCCCAGCGTGTGCATCTTCATCAGGGGTGTCATCCCTGCCGAGTCACCGAAGTCGTAGCGGTACTCGCCCTTTGTGAGTGTCGGGCACGCAGCCGGTTCGACACAGCGGATGGTCGGGTTCATGTTGCCGGCGAGCTTCTCGCGCAGGAATGGGAACGACAGGCCACCGAAGTTCGAGCCGCCGCCCGTGCAGCCGACAAGCACGTCGGGCACCTCGTCGACCTTGGCGAGCTGCAGCAGCGCTTCCTCGCCGATGATCGTCTGGTGCATCAGCACGTGGTTGAGCACCGACCCGAGGGCGTAGCGTGCGTTTGGATCCTCGACGCACATCGCCACCGCCTCGGAGATCGCAATACCCAAAGATCCGTTGTGGTCGGGGTTCTCAGCAAGCAACTGGCGGCCAAACTCGGTCAGCTCAGACGGGCTGGAATGAAGCGTGGCGCCCCAGATCTCCATCATCGTCTTGCGACCCGGCTTGGCCTTATAGGACGCAGCCACCTGCCAAACCTCACACTCCATGCCGTACTGTGCCGTGGCGAATGCCAAGGCACTCCCCCACTGGCCCGCACCCGTCTCGGTGGTGAGCTTCGTGATGCCCTCCATGTGGTTGTAGTACGCCTGAGGCACCGACGTGTTGGGCTTGTGCGAGCCAGCCGGGCTGCCACCTTCGTACTTGTAGTAAATCCGTGCCGGAGTATCCAGCATCTCCTCGAGCCGCTTGGCGCGGAACAACGGGCTCGGCCGCCAGATCTTGTAGACGTCGAGCACCTCGCCAGGAATGTCGATGTAGCGCTCGGTCGACACCTCTTGTTCGATGAGCGCCATCGGGAACAGCGGAGCAAAGTCCTCGGGGCCTGCGGGCTCGTGGGTACCTGGGTGCAGTGCCGGCGGCGGCGGCGTCGGGAGGTCAGCAACGATGTTGTACCACTGCGTCGGCATCTCGGATTCGTCGAGGAGGATCTTCTTGGGAGTCACTTTTCCGGCCATGACCAGACCGTAGTCAGCTAGATTCAGCTGTGTTCCATGGGACTCTTCCGAAAAAAGACTGACACCCCCGACCAGCTCGACATCCTGCGTTCAGAAATCGTCTCGCTGCGCGAGCGGCTCGATGCCGCAGATCAGCACAAAGCTGAACTTCTCGCAAGAATCGAGGCCGTCGACGAGACCAACACCGCGCTGTACAGCCGCGTCAAAACGGTCGACCAAACCAATGCCGTGCTGTATCAGCGCGTTGACTCGCTTGACTCCACCAGTGCCCAACTCGGCCAGCACGTCGGCACCCTCGACTCGGCTCGAATCCAGATCGCCGAACGGCTCGGAACACTCGATGCCAACGCGACCGAACTGGCCCATCGCGTCGGCTCCGTCGACGGCGAAGTCATCCGCGTGCGCGACGATGTTGCAGCCGTCAACCAACAGGTCAGCAGCGTCAGCACCCTGGGGGCAGAAGTCCAGTCACTGACCGAACGGCTCAACGCGACGCCGGCCCTGCCTCCTCTCCAGGCCGCGCTGCCCGCACCTGATGGACGCTTCGAAGAACTCCTCCGTCAGGTCGCGGCGCTGTCCGACACTGTCACCACCCAGAACCAGACTCCTGTCGTCGACCCCGCAGAAATCAATGCGCTCGCGCAACGACTCGATGCCATTTCGGCCGACCTCACCGCGCAAACAGGACGGGTCGACGAAGCAGTCGCTCAAGCCGACAGCACGCCCGCCGCGGCCACCGTAGATCCCGAAGACGTTGCAGTCATGCGTGCCGAGATGGCACAGATGGCCGAACGCATGGCCACTCTCGATCGACGGATGACCAACGTTTCAATGGAACTTGCCAACCAGCTGACCGAACTGAGCAACGACCTCGAGGTCTTGCTCGACGCAGCGAACGACGACGAGGCCGATGATGGCGACGAGGCCGCAGTTGTCAGCCTCGCCATCGAAGCCGTCCAGCAGAGCACCGAACGGCTCGCCAGCGAGCAGGCCCGCTATCAGATTCAGTTTCGCCAAGACCTCGCCGAACTCGCCGAACGTCTTCGCCGCCCCGCACGCTGACCGCCGAGACTGCCCCCACGAGCGCGCGGCTTGGTCTCAGTTCTGGAGGTCGGCCTCGAGAATCACGATGGCTTCATCAAGCCGCCGGCGGCCTTCATCGACCTTTGTCTGATACTCACCGAGGTTGCCGTCCGCAAGCGCTTCGTCGGCCTGCCGGAACAGATCGTCGGCAATCTGCAGGAGCTCGGCTGCGTCGGTCGACACAACCGGAGCATCGTCATCGGCCGGCGTTTCGGGATCATCCGGCGTCGGCTCGGTCGGCGAGCCGATGCTGTCACCGACATCACCTTCGAAACCAGGGAACAAGCGGGCGAGGCCCTCGCTGATGGTTTCCGTCAGCACCGAGTTGTCGTTGTAGGACACGATCACGAAACGGAACTCGGTGACCGAGTTGACCGTCCCAGTTTCCTGGGGCACTGCCACGTAGTACGGCCGCACGTAGATCAGACCGTCGCCGACAGGAACGAGCTGAAGGTCACCGAAGCGCACCTTCGAGCCGCCGGCATCCTGGTTGTCAAGCGAGATGCGCTCCGAGATTTCGGATTGCGACTCCGCGTTGCCAGCCACGCGTAGCGGGCCATCAGGCAACTGACCATTGCGTTCCTGCACCTCGTAGCTCGTGAGCATGCCGTAGTTGTCGGGATCACTCGACGCAGTCATGTACGCCTGCAGCTGAGTGCGCGTGTCGCCAGTCGAGAACGGCACGAACGGGCGCAGAATCACGAACTCTTCGCTGCGCGGTTCACCCGGCAGGCTCGTGTCGAACATCGTGTAGTACGGCACGAATCGAGCCGCATCAGACTCCGTCGCAAACGTCGACGTGGCCGCAGAGGGCGCCGACGCATCGCTCGTGGAGTTCACGCTATTGCCGGTGTTGGAAGTCGGCGACGATCCCGGTGCCTGAGCGACCGACCATGCGTTGCCATCGCGCTGGAAGAACAGCGCCGGATCAATCCGGTACTTCGAATAGACGTCGGTTTGGATACGGAACAGGTCTTCGGGATACCGCAGGTGATCAGCCAATTCGTCGGGCATCTCACTGAACGGCGTGAACAGATCGGGGAATGCACTGCGCCAGGCCCGGAGAATGGGGTCTTCGTCGTCGACGACGTAGAAGGTGACCTGACCCGTATATGCGTCGACCACGGCCTTGACGCTGTTGCGGACGTAGTTGTCGCTATTCGACAGGCCGGACTGGGACGAACGCTGCACGTCGCCGATCGACTGGCCGTACGGATAGCGACTGGTGGTCGTGTACCCGTCAACCACCCAGACGGCATTGCCGTCGACGCCGACCGGGTACGGGTCAGCGTCGTAGGACAGGAAGGGTGCGAGCTTGTTGAGACGGTCGTTGACTCCGCGCACCCAGAGCATCTGCGAGTCGTCCTCGATCGCCCCGGAGCCGATGATGTTGTAGTCGAGGAAGGCCAAGGCAAAGGCTCCACGACGGGCGAAGGAGTTCATCCGCACGCCCTGGTCGCCTTCGTAGGTGTGGGGCTCGTCGCACTCACGCTCGGTCGACCCGGTGTTGGCAATGCCGTAACCGCTGAGCTCCGGGCTGAAGTACAGCTCGGGGCGGTCGAGTTCGATGGTGCGATAGTCCGGGCGTTGATTGGCCTGCACCTTGCTCGTGGGCGCTGCAACAAGCCCGCACCCGCGAGTATTGATCAAGTGCCGACCCTGCCAGCCGATGTTGCTGATGCCGGCAAGGTCAAGCTCGCGAGCTGCAACCAGCACTTGCTCGGTCTCTCCGTCGAGGGTGTACCGGTCGACGTCAAGGTCGTCAATGCTCAGGCCGGCGACTTCGCCGCGGTCGACCAGGAACCGCGTTTCCATCTCGGTCGGATTGAGCAAGCGGACGTTGCCGAGTGGTTCGAGATCAGCTTCAACCTCACCTGCGGTGAGCGTGCCGAACTGCACGTCGCGAATATCCACGCCCGTCAGCCCCAGCGCCTCGCGCGTGGCTTCGACGTTGCGTTCGATGTAGACCTGCTCGCGGGACTCCTGGTTTGGGTTGACGATGAGCGATTGGACCACGGCGGGGTAAATCACCCCGCCGACGATGGAGACGATGAGCCACAGGGCCGAGGCGAGCAGCGGCAGGCGCCACGAGTCGGTCTTGATCACCGACAGGTACAGCCCTGCAGTGAGCAACGCAATCAGAATGAGCAGCATGATCGCCGGGATCTGCGCGTTGACGACTGAGTACGTGGCTCCGTCGACGATGCCCCTGGTGCTGTTGGTCAGCTCGTAGCGGTCCAGCCAGTAGTCGCCTGCCTTGAGCACGGCAAGCACGGCAAGCAACACCGCGATGTGTGCCTTGGTGGCATGGCGCACCGCCGGCACGGGCGACACGAACACGACGCCACCATTGAGAATGTGTGCAGCTGCGGTGAACAGCAACACGAGAATGACTGCGACGAACATCCAGTCGAGCAGGAACGTCAGGAACGGCAGCTGGAAAACATAGAACCCGACATCGGCACCGAATTGCGGGTCGGCGACGCCGAACGATTTCGAGTTCCGGAAGAGCAGCCATGATTGCCACTGCGCCACTGCGGGAAGCGCAACCACGATTGCCATCACGAACGCGGACGCATAGCGCACGAGTCGCAGCCGCTGACCGAACACCTCGTGGAAGCGCTCCACGTACGGGTGGACGTTGGCTGGGAACGACGTCGGTGCGGCGCGATCAGCGATGAACAAGTTGGCGAACGCCAGCAGGAGGAAAGCGAGGAAGAACAGCGCGAACAGCGTGAACTTGGCGCCGATCACGCCCCAAAAGACATCGCCACGGTCGAGGGCGTCGTGCCAGAGATAGTCGACGTAGAACCGTGCGATGGCGCGTCCGAAAATCAGGACGAACATGAACAGTCCGCCAAAAGCGATGAGGACGCCACGGCCGCTGATGCGTCTCCGTGGACGATCGACCGGAAGGTCTTGTGAGCGCCGCATTGGCGCTGAGATTACCGGTCCGCGGCAACCAACAGGCAGCGGCAGCCCGGATGCGCGGGAGCAAATGAGTCACCCGTCGGGAACTCTCCACCCGCCGCGATGGCTCCTTCCAGCGCATTGTCATCGCAATCGGGGCATGCAGCGAACCGTGTATCCACTTCCCAGACGATGGGCGTACCCGGGTCAAAACCAGCCAGGACGCCCCGCCCGTGCGCACATCGCATCACATCATCGAGCGTTTCGTCGATGTACTGGGTCTTCCATTCGCGGTACACCGCACGCACCTTTTTGGTGACGACGGCGTTGTCGCCCTCGCCTTCGGTGATGCATCGGGCCAGGCGGTCGCGCAGCGGCATCACGAGCCACTGGATCAGGGCATCGTTGGCGACACCGACGGCGTCGGCCGCCAACGCCTGACGGATCTTGCGATCGACCGTGCGGGACGTGGCACTGCCTCGGTGGACTGCCTCCAGCAGATCCTCCCCAATCGCACCGGTGTAGTGGGAGGCGTGCTCGCCCACTTCCGGCAGCAGTGCGTCGATCATGTGAACGGCGTCGCTGCGGCGAAGCGCATCGAGGACATCGTTCTGCTCGTCGGCGAGTGCCCGTTTGAGCTTCTTCGCGCTCGACACGATCAGCGGCGTGATCACCTCGTCGCGATGCTCGAACGCCGTTTGCTCGACCTCGGCAGCATCTTCAGCCGCATCTTCAGCCGCATCTTCAGCCGCATCTTCAATGGCATTGTCCGCCGCGGTCACCCCGGCGACAGCCGTCTGATCATCGGGCGCATCGACCGCCACATCGGCTGGCAAGACCGCATTGTCGGCATCGGCATCGGCATCGGCATCGGCGCGATCCACGTCTGTGGTATCGGCACGGAGGCGGGCAAAGAGATCGACGACCACATGGTCGGCCTCTTCGTCGGCTTCGGCTTCGGCTTCGGCTTCGGCTTCGATCGTCTCTGTCTCGGCATTGACGTCGTCGGAGGAATCGTCATCGACCGCCTCTGCACTGTCATTGACATCGACCGCCTCAACGTCGTCGATGTCGGCCACGTCAGCACTGAGGTCGACGGCATCGACGCGGTCGTCATCGTTGATCTCGATGATCCGCAGCCTTGTGGTGGCATCGACGGTCGGCTCGTCCGCCGTGTCGACAGATTCCTCCGCCGGAGCCTCGACGGCGCGGGTGCCGGAACCGGGCGTCTCGGCGCCATCGGGGCGCGGCGAGTTGGCGATCATCACCGGGAGCGGGCCCGTGGTCGGTGTGAGATTGACGTACTCGTCCGGCTCGCCCAGCGGCTGCATCTCGGCGACGACGTCAACAGCAACGAGACGAGCGCGCTCGAACGCCTGCGTCAAACGATCGCGCCCGTGGATGAGTTGCTCGATCTGCTCGCGTGCAAGTTCACGCCGGCGAGCGAGCTCGCTGAGCACCCGCTCACGATACGCACGCGCCTCGTTGACCATTTCGCGACCTTGCTGCTTGGCCATCGACAACTCTGACTCGGCGTCAGCGCCTGCATCTGCCCGGCGGCGCGACGCCTCGATATCAGCTTCCTCACGCACTCGCGAAGCTTCGTCACTTGCCTCGTGGAGAAGCTGCGCGGCAGCCTGTTCGGCTTTGTCGCGGATCTCGTTGGCGCTCTCGCGGGCGGTCGTCAACACCCGAACCGCTTCCTCGCCAAGCATCTGCGTCATCGTCGCCTCGTCGACGCTGCCGCTACCGGCTTCAGCCTGTGCTGCGTGCAATTCGCGTTCGAGAAAACGCTCGCGTTCACTCAATCGGCCGAACTCGGCAGCCACCATGCGAAGAAAGTCGCGGACCTCGGCCTGGTCGTAACCGCGACGGCTCGTGCCGAAGGAAGCGTCAGCGATCGACGTCGGCGACGACGGGTCAGGGCGGGAAAACGACATGGCCATATCGCAACGGTACGCGCCCCGGCAACCGAGGTGGTGGCAATGGTCCGAAGCGCTCCGGCATCAACGATGAGGTGCTCAAGTTGCGTCGATGGCGCCAATCGGCACAAGTGGGTCGCCACCGAGGGCTTCGAGCGCCGCGAGCGCCTCCTCCAGATTGGCCACCGGCACGATTTCGACGCGGCCATGGCCCGCGTCGTCAAGCTTCTGGCGGAGCTCGTCCTGCCCCTCCGCCAGCTCTCGCTGAGACGCCGGAACAAGGAACACCTCGACGCCGTGTTGCAGCACAGCATTTGACTTCTGCGACAGACCGCCGATGGGACCGACCGAACCGTCGAGCGAAATGGTGCCCGTGACGGCGATGTTCGTGCCGCCGGTCAGCTCACCAGGCGTGAGCTCATCGATCAGCGCCAGCGTGAACGCGAGTCCAGCCGATGGACCGCCGATTCGCCCGGTGTCGATGCTGACCTCGAACGGCAACGTGACCACACGAGTATCGAACGGGCGAAACCCGATGATGGTGCGGTCCGGGTCATCCGGCGATGCTGCGAGTTCGACCGTTACATCGAGGATGCCTTCGTCAGGCCGGCGGATCTTCAGTTCGACCACGTCGCCCGGCGCTTTGCCCTCCAGGACAGCGGACAGGTCTTCGACCGAATTGAGCACGACACCCTCAGCCTCGAGAATCGTGTCGGATGGATCGATGGCCAAGTCCGACGGGAAGAACTCCTCGCAGAGACCGTCGTCACCCAGCGTTCGACACAACACCTCTTGCACCACGACTTCACCGAGGCTGATCTCCGGCTCGTAGCCAGCCGCTGACAGCGCCACGAACTGGGCTTCTTGCGCGGCGGTGCGCATCTGCTGCAGCGCCGCAGCGCGCCGCTGCGAGGCGGTGCGGACACCGAACTTGTCTTCCTCGGTGAGTAAGTCGATCGCCGGGTCACCACGGCCTGCGAACCAGCTGAGGAGGGTCTGTTCAGGTGCGCTGACCGTGACGAAGAAGAAGTCTCCTTCAGGCGCAAACCGTGGGACATCATCAGGCAGATCGCTGCCGAACAAGACACGGTCGTTCACCGACTCAGCTGATGCCGGGACCTGGGCATAGGGCGCTTCCTGCACTTCCATCGTTCGCCGGTTCTCTTTCTCAGCAACCACCGTCGCCGGGATGAGCGCTGCGGCACAGATCCCGAGCAAAGCGACCAACCCCAGGACGGCCGGGACCCACGCCCAGCGCGAGCCAGACACGATGGTGTCTGCGGTACCCAGTGGCGTTGCGGGTTGCGGAGTGTTGAGTACCGTGTCGTTTGTCGTGTCAGTCACAGATCTCACCACTCAGGCCGGTTGGATGGTCGCACTCGCCATCGCGGCGCTGGTTGCTGCTGGGTGGCGCAAGACTGCCAGAGCGACGCCCCAAACACCACGCAGGGAGCCGGTTGTTCGCAGAAAATGGGTGCCGATCGGCGTTGCTGAGACCACTGTGCCGCTGTATCGCCGGCCCAACGTGCTTCGCCGCGCCTGGGCAATCGTCGCGAGTTCCGGCATTGCACTCGTGCTCGGCGCCGTGCTTGCCATCGTCATTGCGTTCGGTGTTTCGTACGCGGTGATCACGCTGACCGACTTGCTCAAGCAGTGACCATGCCCGATCGCCGAGCAGTCGCGATTGCTGGACACACTGGCGACGCAGTCATTGCTGCCGCAGGCCTGGCTGGCGACGCTGCCGTTCGGGCAACCGCCCTCGGCGCGCTCGAGCGACTCGGCAAATTGACCGACGAACAGATCATCACCGCGCTCGACGACCACGACGTTCGGGTCCGCCGCCGGGCCGCGGAAGTCGCCGCGACACACCCCGCCGTTGATCTCGTCCCGACGCTGTCAGATACCGACCCGAACGTGGTGGAGACTGCCGCATGGGCGTGCGGCGAGCACGAGTCGAACCGGCCCGAAGTGGTCCGTCGGCTGATCGAGCTGTCGGCCGATGCGGCTGAACCGCTCGTCCGCGAAGCCGCCGTCGCCGCGTTGGGCGCAATCGGCGACCCGGCAGCGATCGACGTGATCATCGCAGCAACGTCCGACAAGCCCGCAGTCCGTCGCCGCGCCGTGCTGGCGCTCGCGCCGTTCGAAGGCGACCATGTGGATGCAGCCATTGACCGCGCCCTCGAGGACCGCGACTGGCAAGTCCGTCAAGCTGCCGAAGACCTCCGCCGCGCCCAGTCCTGAGTGGTCGTCAGAATTTGTAGCGGTACACGTTGGTGTCGCGCGCTTCGAAACCGATGCGTTGATACAAGCGGTTCGCTGCTTCTCGCGACGGACGGCTGGTGAGGCTCACGTCCTTGGCGCCTCGCGACTCTGCTTCGGCGAGCGCGGCCTCGTTGAGGAGTCGCCCAACGCCATGACCCCGTGCAGCATCATCGACGACAACATCTTCGATCCAAGCCTTCAGACCGGTGGGAATCCGGTAGAACGCAAGGGTCAGGCTGCCGACGATGACCCCATCGACGCGCGCGACGAACAACACCGTGTCGGCGCCGTCGACCAGCACTCGGAGCTGGTCGGCGTCAGGTGGCGGGGAAGATTGCGACAGCTGCGGAATCAGATGCGCAAACGCGGCAACCAACTCATCGTCAACGACGGCTGCCACGGCCACTGATGCACCGCTCTGCGGCACGGCAGGCACAGCCGACGGTGTCGGAACGGATGGGGACTGGCTCGACTCACTCACGGTCACTGGACGGTAGCGTGGTTCTTGTGGGGACCGAGCATGTTCGATGGCTGTCCGAACCGACGTTGACGCGCCCTGTACTGATCGCCGGGTTCACCGGTTGGAACGATGCAGGTGACGCATCGTCAGTCGCGTTGCGCACGATGATCGAAGCATGGGGCGCCAATGCGCTCGCCGAAATTGATCCTGAGCCGTTCACCGATTTCGCCACGGTCCGCCCTCAGGTCAAACTCGACGACGACCGCCAACGAAGCATCGTCTGGCCGACGGTCGGCGTGTGGTCGGTCTCGCTCCCCGGCACGGACGTCATCTTGGTGCTCGGGCCCGAACCAGCGTTGCGTTGGCGGGCATTCTCCGACCAGATCGTGGGGATCTGTGATCGTTTCGGGGTGACCATGGCGGTCTCGCTCGGTGCGCTGCTCGCCGATGTTCCGCACTCGCGGCCAGTGCAACTCATCGGCACCGCAACCGACGACACGCTCATCGAGCGCTTCGAACTCCAACGGTCTCAGTACGAGGGCCCCACCGGCATCGTTGGTGTCTTGCATGATGCGCTACACCGATCGGGCCTGGCCACCGCATCGCTCTGGGCCGCAGTTCCCGGCTATGCATCGCAAATACCCTCGCCCAAGGCAGCAATGGCTCTCGTCGAGCGTGCGTGCACGATGATTGGCACACCGGCACCTCTGCAAGCCCTCGCCACCGGCGCGGCCGAATACGACGCACGCGTTGCAGCGCTGATCGGCGACGACGACGACATGGCCGAGTACCTGTCACGGCTCGAAGAGATCGTCGACGACGTCGACGACGGATCGATCAACACAGCCGAGCCGGTCGACTCCGAAGAATTGATGAACGAAGTCGAGCAGTTCCTGCGCGACCAGGAATAACTGCCTGGCCAGTTGAGTCAGTCGGCCTGACGCCAAATCGGACTACGCACGTCATCAAACGTGGCGGGGGCCTGAACACCGCTGATTGCATCAAAGGCCATCGACGACCACCATCCGGCTCCAGCCGTGGCCTCCGGAAGACCTCCATTCGGGAACCAGCCGACATCGGCAGTCTCAAGCGGGTGCGGTTCGAGCGCTCCGCCGGTTGCCCGGCAGTGAAAGAGCAGCATGTACATGCCGAAGCGACTGAAGCCCATGCGCTGGCCGTCAACCACACCGAGAAGTCGTGTCGGCTCGCACTCGATGCCCGTCTCTTCGTGCACTTCCTTCACCGCCACCTCCGCAGGCGAATAGCCGACATCAGCCCAGCCTGTTGGGTACAGCCAAATCCCTGAGTCCTTCCGCTGGACCAGGAGGATCTCATCGTCATCGTTCCCGACGATGGCACCGATCGCCACCTTCGGAGTGACGTATCCGGGCACTCCCTCCCCAATCGACTCGACCCATTCACCGACGAACTCATCTCGAACGCTCTCGCTGCGCTCATCGCCTCGTGACGCCGCCTTGATATCGCCTGCGACGTGCAGGACCTCTTCGAATCGCTCCCGTTCGTAGAGGTTTTCCGTGAACCCCATCCCGGTACGCGCGATGCCGGCTAGCGCCTCGCTCCATCGCGCCAGGTCGTTCACCAAGTTGGGCGTCGGGTCATCGTCAGCGGTGGTCACAGACGAGAACGCTACGACATGGATTCGACCTGGGAGTCATCCGCCGATCGATGTCGGCCAATCAGGCCACCGCATGCAGGAGCGCCCGCTGAATCTCCTTGCGGTGAAACTTGTCCGTCACAAGATCGCCGGCCGACGTCCGGACATAAAACGTATCGACCACTTCCATGCCAATGGTCTGCACGCTCGCGTGGCGGATGTCGAGGCCAAGCTCGCCGATCGCCTTGGTGATGCGGTGCAGAATGCCAATCTTGGTAACGGCTCGGACCTCGATCACCGTCGCGTTGCTCGACGCATCGTCGTGGAAGACGACCTTCGGAGGCCCCGGCTGTTCAGCCTGCGTGCGTCGGCGGCGCCGATAGGTCTTGGCTCGCTCGACAAGACGCGCCTCAATCGCGAGTTGGTGGGCCAACGCTCGTGACAGATCAGTCTTCAGCGACCGCCAGTTCATGCCCGTCTCGGGCAACACGATGCGGAACTGTGACGCCGCCATGCCTTGCTCGTCGGAATGCGCGCTGGCGGTCAGCACGTCGAGGCCGTGCAGCGAGAGCACCCCTGCGACTTGACTGAAGACACCCGCTGAGTCCGGGCTGACCACGGTGATCAAATCGTCGCGTCGTCCAACCGCAACCTCAGCAGCAGCCATGAGAAGCAGCGTCTCGGCATCAGGGAACAGACGCCACGTCACCTCTGCGACGTCGCCGCCGCCGAGGACGTGACGCACACGTGCCGCGAGCTCATTGACCAGTTCTTCCTTCCACGACCCCCATGCCGAGGGCCCAGTGGCAAGCGAATCAGCCTCTGTGAGGGCGTGCAGGAGATCGAGCCGCTCGACGCTGCCCAGAGCGTCGGCAACTTGACTGATCGTCGCCTCATCGGTCAAGTCGCGGCGCGACGCGACGTCGGGAAGAAGCAGGTGGTGCTCGACCATTGCGACGAGCGTGTCGACGTCGGCCGGCGTGAGGCCGAGCTTCGGACCGACCTGGCGAACCAGGTCCATACCGACGATCGTGTGGTCGCCCGGGTATCCCTTGCCCAGGTCGTGGAACAGTGCGCCCAGCACCAAGAGGTCGGGCCGCGACACTCGTCCGACGAGTTCGGCGGCGTTGGCCGCAGCCTCCCACAGATGACGATCGACGGTGAATCGGTGATACGCGTTGCGCTGCGGCTTCGAACGGTTTGGCTCCCATTCAGGGAGCAGCCGAGCAAACAACTCACGCTGATCGAGCGCTTCGAGCACGCGAATCGACCGGTGCCCCTCAAGGAGCAGCGCGACCAGCTTGTCCTTCGCTCCGACCGGCCACGTTCCCGTCCACGGAGCAAGCTCCTCGTGCAGGCGATCAAGTGTCGACCGCCCAATACGGCAGTCGTTGCGCGCTGCTGCGACGGCGGCCTGCAACACCAGCGTCGGATCCGACGCCGGGTTCGCAATGTCTGAGAGTTCAATCTCGCCATTGCGCAGCACGATGCCCGACGAAATCGCGCGGTCCGGCGGGCGATCATCGCTCGCCACCGATCGCCCCCAGTTTTCATCGACCAGCCACGCGATGGTTCGGCCGGCCGCAGCGACGTCGGCCATCAGCGCGTCGGCGTCATCCCACCCACCTGTTGCCGATGCTGCGTCCTGATCCTCAAGACGCAGCACGTCACCGGGGCGCTGCGTGGACAGGTGCAGCGCGACACGTACGCCCAGCAAGGTGTCGTAGCAGCGATCGAGCTCGACGAGATCTTCCGGCAGAACTGCCAGGCCGCTCTCGCGCGCCCACATCAGTGACTGCACGTCGCGGAGCCCTCCGTGTCCGCTCTTCAGGTCGGGCTCAAGACGGTATGCCACGTCGCCCGCCTGGTTCTGGCGTTCGCGCACTCGCGAACGGAGCCCCCCGAGAAATCTGTCGGCATGCATGCCCCATGACGCGTTGCCGCGCTCGATGACTTCGCTTGCAAGCGACTCGTCGCCGGCAAGCCAGCGCGCAGTCAACAACGCCGTCGCAGAATCGAGATCGTCAGCTGCCAGCGTCATGGCTTCCTTGACGCTGCGAACCGCATGCCCAAGTTTGATGCCGGCATCCCACATCGGATACCAGAGCGCGCTGGCAATCGGCTCGATTGCCGCCATTGCCTTCTTGCCCTTGACATCGTGGACGAGCAACACATCGAGATCGCTTTGGGGCGCAAGCTCCCCGCGTCCGTAACCACCCACCGCGAGGATGGCGAGCCGCCCCTTGAGCTCCGGGTTTGCCTCCACGGCTTGCGCGAAGAGCTGACGAACCCATCCGTCGGTCACATCTGAGAGCGCGCGGCAGTAGTCACGGCCGCCACCACGGAGCCCAATGCCACCCGCACCAGCCGCACGAGCGGCCTCGAGGTGGGCAGCGCGATCAGCCGCTGTGACAGTCAGCGCATGGCCAGCGGTCACGTGAGGTCGGCGTGAGTAAGGACAGCGAGGCGGACGCCGTCATTGTCGGCGGTTGCCGCGATCGGGGGGATGCCAGTTGATGCGTCGATGACGAGATCATAGGCGTCGAGGTCGATTCGGAGTTGTTGTCATGGCTTCGCTGATCCGGATCACGGTGAGGTCCAGCGCAGCGATGCCCAGCGACGTGTCGCCGCGCCTTCTACTGTGCAACCCAATGGTTCGATTCCGCCGCTTCCACGTGCGTCGCCACAGTCTTGCTGTGCTGGCGATCGCCGCGGCTGCTTGCACCCCCGGCAGCGATGCTGCGCCCGAGACGACACAAGCTGCAAGTACGACAACGTTCCCAGCACTTGATCAGTCAGACGGCATTCTCACCATCGGGCTCCTGCTCCCCTCGTCCAACCCGACCTTGGGTCAAGGCCTGATCGACGCTGCCAACATTGCTGTCGATCGGATCAACGATGCCGGAGGCGTCCTCGGCCGAAATGTTCGAGTTGTTGAGCAGGACGAAGGGCTGGGCGACGGCACCGCCGCGGCCAGCATCGCTGCACTCCTCGAGTCGACCCCCAGCGTCGATGCCGTGATCGGCCCGTCGTCATCGCTCGTCGCGCTCAGCCAGCTCGACACGCTGGTCGCTGCAGGCATCCCGTCGTGTTCACCCACAGCGACGGCGCTCGCGCTCGACGACTTCCCCGACGAGCGATTGTTCTTCCGCACGGTGCCGAGCGACTCGCTCCAAGCGGTTGCCGCCGCTGATCTTGCTGAACGAACTGGCGTCCAGGACGTCGCCGTCGTGTACATCGACGATGCGTACGGCCGGCCATTCGCAGCCGCCGTCGAGGACGCGCTGGCTGCAGGCACCCGATCGGTGAGCCGCGTCGAGACCTACGGCTTCGTCCGCACAGACGGCGATCTCGCCGACAAAGCCCAACGAGTTGCCGACTCTAGGGCGCGGGTGGCGATTCTGCTCGCCGGGAGCGACGACGGAGCAGCCTTCCTCGAGGCACTTGACGACACCAGCTTCGGCTCGATCACCGACATCATCGTCAACGATGCCTTGCGTGATCCAAGCATTACACCGCGGGTTGAGGCCTTGGATCCGGCACTACGCGCACTGGTCCGGGGCGTGGCTCCGCAGGCACAGTCAAGCGACGCCGACCGCCCCTTCGACCCACCCGGCCTCTTTGCGGCCCAGGCCTTCGACTGCGTCAATCTGATTGCACTCGCCGCGTATTCAGTCGACAGTGACGACCCTGCGGAGTTTGCCTCGCAAATTCCAGCGCTCACTGTCGGAGGTCGAGTCTGCCTGTCGTTCGAGGCCTGTTCGGTGCTGCTCGACGAACCGCTCGATATCAACTACAACGGGCCTGATGGCATCACCGAACTCCTGGTGATCGGCGACCCCGCGCGAGCTCGATTCGACGTGTTCCGCTTCGACGACACCGGTCGCGCCGAGTTCACCCAAGCATTGGTTGCCGCACGTCGCTGACTCCGAGAACGCGATCATCGACGGAGTGCACCGAGCGCCGCCAAGCTGATTGCCGAGGACGCTCTCGGAGCGTGTTGTCAGAGGATGTTGTCGAGGTATTCGAGGTAGCCGACATAGAAGGCGCCGAACTCGCCGTACAAGGCGGATCCCTCGTCAAAGCGCATCGTGTAGACAACGTCCTTGATCACGTCGGGGCTCTTGGCAAACAGCGTGACGCCCCACTCGAAGTCGTCGAGACCGGTGGACCCGGAAATGACCTGGGCCACTTTGCCAGCAAACGTTCGCCCGCTCTTGCCGTGCTCCATCATCATTTCCTGACGACGGTCGTACGGAGTAGCGAACCAGTTGGCGGCGGCCTCGCGCTTCTTGCTCATCGGATAGAAGCAAAACGCGTTCAACCCCTCGGGCGGAATGGTCGGCGTGAGCCGCGCCCGAAGCATCTCTTCGGGCATGCCCTTGGCGTACTCCGAGACCTCGGTGATCGACACATAGCTGTCGACGATGTCGAGACCCGCGTTGGTGAGACTGGTCTGGAGCGCCCGAAGCGTGCGCCAGTCGGCGCACAACGCCATGAATGCGACGTCGCATTTGTGACCGAGCATCGCCGCGGTGATCACTTGACAGTCGGCACCCTCAGCGGTCTTCACTGCTGCAAGGACCGCCTCACGGTCAAGGTTCGGGGTCGGCTTGGCGAACAGATGCACGACGCTCAGGCCATCTTCCATCAACATGCGCTCACGCTATCGCCGGTGTTGACGCCGAGCAGTCGCTACTCAACGGCAGGCAGGCGTTCGGGCGCGTAGACGTTGAACGCCGAACCGCGGACAAAGCCTGCGAGTACCAGCCCGGCGCGCCGCGCCGCATCGACCGCCAACGACGTGGGGGCACTGACCGCTACGAGCGTAGAAAACCCGCCGGCCCACGCCTTTTGCACCATTTCGATGCTCGCCCGGCCGCTGACAAACATTCCCAGCCCCGTCGCGGGCACAGAGCCACGCGAGTCGAGCAGCATCGAACCAATCACCTTGTCCACCGCGTTGTGGCGACCCACATCTTCGCGTGTCACGAGGATCTCGCCATCGGCGCTGAAGGCTGCGGCGGCGTGCACCGACCCCGTCCGCTCGAACAGACCCTGCATGCCAAGCACGCGATCAGGGATACCCGCAACGATGTCGAGATCGATGGGCGGTGTCACAGGAAGCGAGGCCAGACGTGCCCACAGGTCGTCCAACTGCTCGCTGCCGCACCACCCACAACTCGATGACACGTTGCCCAGCCGAGGTGTCGGCTCAGGTGCTCGGCCACCGGTCTCGACGTTGACGATATTGAACTCGCTGTCGACGGGACTCCCGTCGGCGCAGTATCGAACGCCGATGATCGGCGCGCCGGCAAGCAGTCCCTCGGTGAAGCAGAATCCGGTCGCCAACTCGTAATCGTGGCCCGGGGTTCGCATGGTCGTGGCCACCAGCGCGCCGTCGAGTTGAATCGACATTGGCTCTTCGACGATCAGTTCGTCTGGCTCGCGGCGCGTCGTGCGTTCGGCACCGAGGCCTGCCACTTTGGTGATGATCATGCGCTCGGAGCGACGCCGTGCCATCGGTGCAGGCTACGGCAGAGCAGTGGGTTCCCGAGTGCGATCAGGCTGTGGTGGCGATGTACCGCAACCAGGCTTGAGCAGCGCGCACGTCACTCCCCACAGAGCTCTGAAAGTAGAGGGAGGGCTCAACAAGTTCGAGCTCCAGCAACACCGGACCGTTCTCGGTGGGCACCACGTCCACACGGGCATATGCCAACGGACCGAGCGCCCGGACCGACGGACAGCTCAACACGGCCTCGGCCAAAGACCGCTCCGCCTCGCTCGCTGTGCGGCCGCCGATCTCTTCCTTTGCGAAGAAGCCGCCCTCCAGTTCAACGTCGGTCGACACGAGAATCGCGCCCTTGCTAAACGCGTGGTCGTAGACCAGATCACCGCCATCACCCAGGTACACGAGCGCCGTTTCCCCATGCTCATCGATCATGTCGAGGTACGGCTGCACGATCGCCGCGTGTCCCTCACCATGCAGCGTGAGCACATGATCAGCGACTTCGTTCGGCATGCAGCGGCGCGCTCCATTCGAGCCTGCCCCCACGGCCGGCTTCACGACGAATACCTCGGCAGCGGGATCAACGCTGGGCAGGACATCACCGACTTCGACGAAGGTCATCGGGGCGACAGCGACTCCGTCTCGAGCCAGGTCGTTGAGGTAGTGCTTGTCGATGCTCCACGCGACTGCGGAGACGGGGTTGACAATGCGAGTCTGCTGAATCACCGCATCGAGCCAGGCCCGAAACTCGGCAATCCGGTCGGCATAGTCCCACGTCGAGCGCAAGATGATCGCGTCGTACCGCTCCCACTCGACGTTGTCGTCGTCCCAGCTGACGACCTCGACATCAGCACCGCCGTCGAGCAGCGCGATGCGCAGCGGCTCAAGGTCAGGGTCAAGCCCAGCGGCACCGATTGCCGTCACCAAACCAAGCACCGGGGAGAGGGTACGGCGGAACAACGACGGACACCACGCCACCGCTGATGACACACGTGAACTCAGCGACGCCGGCCGCAGTCCGCCTCAAGATGCGCTGACGGCACCTTCCGAGCCAGGCCCGAAGCCGCGACGGGCGTACCGTGCCCAGGTGGACGACGCGCTGACTTCCCAACGCGCGCAGCGGCTGCCGCTCTACATCGGCGGCATGATGGGACCGTTTGGCACGATCGTCATCCTGCCGATGTTCCCCGAACTCCGCGAGTCCTTCAATGCCTCTTCGGCCGCGGTCAGTTGGGGATTCACCATCTATCTCCTCCCGTTCGCTGCGGTCTTGCTCGTGTCCGGCACGCTCGGCGAACGGTGGGGGCGCCGACGCACCGTGCGCGGTACGTACGTCTTGTTCGCCGTGGCGTCGGTGGGATGCGCACTCGCTCCAAACCTGTGGATCTTCCTCGCCGCTCGGGCGCTGATGGGCGTCGCAAACGCATTCATCACTCCGCTGCTCGTTGCCGGCCTGGCCGAGGTGGTTGCTCCGGCGCTGTTCGGTCGAGCAGTCGGCGTCTACTCAAGCTTCCAGGCAGCAGGCGGAGCGCTGGCCCCGATCATCGGTGGGCTCGCTGCCGACACCAACTGGCGCTGGGCCTTCGTCGGCACGGCCACGATGGCTGCAGTACTCGCCTTCGTACCGCCCCAGGGCGAGCCCGCCGACCCTGCGGACGCGAAGGCGCGCCCCTCATTCCGGGCGCTACTCACCAAGCAGATGATCATCCTCGGCGTGGGTGTGATGGCTGCCGCCGCCGGTCCGATCGGCATCAATGTGCTCGTTGGCGTGACCGCACGCGACGACCTCGACCTCACCGGCAGGGAGGCCGGTGTCCTCCTGCTCGCGGGGCCCGTGATGGCCATGCTGACCGGACCACTGTGGGGCCGCCTGCTCGACCGGGTCGGCGCCCGCACCGCCGGACTGGCCGCTGTCACCGGAGCCACAGTGATCGCCGGGCTGCTTGGCTTTGCCGACACCCCAACGAGCCTTGCGGTCTTGTCTGCGGTCTCTGGGGCCCTCATCGGATTCGTGGCCGTCGTGTTCCAGGCACTCGCGTCCACCATCGTGCCCGACAACCGCGGTGGAGCGCTGTCGTTCATCCTCGCGTTCAGGTTCTTTGGACACGGCGTCGGGCCAGTGATCTGGATCCCCGTCCTCGAGCAGAACGTGCTCCTGGCGTTTCTCGGCGCGGCGTCACTGGGCATCATCACGATCGCGACGTTCTTTGCCGTGATCGAACCACGCCGGACCGACCTGCAATCCCGACCAGATCAGTAGGGATTCCCGATATCGTTGCTCTATGGCAGTGAACGTCCGAATCCCCACCACCATGCGTCCCCTCACCGGGGGTGAGAAGCTGGTCGAGCTCGACGCTGGCTCGCTGTCGAACGTGATCGCCGCGCTCGAAGCCAAGCACCCGGGAATGGGCGAACGGCTCCTCGATGATGACGGCGCGCTCCGCAAGTTCGTCAACATCTTCGTCGACGATGACGACGTGCGGTACCTCTACGGCCTCGACACCAAGGTCGACGATGGATGGACCGTGTCCATTATCCCCGCCGTCGCTGGCGGCTGAGTCCGCCGAGCGGCGAGCCTCCGGGGCTTGCCGCACTACGTTCGGCGTATGTCGCCGCACCCTCCGATACTCCCTGAGCTGACTTGGCTCGGCCAGCCGGGCAACGCCACCATCACCGACGACCACGTCACCTTGCCTGCGGGACCGGAGACCGACTGGTTCAACGACCCTGACGCGACGACGCGTCTGGCAACAGCGCCCGTCCTTCGTTTCACCGTCTCTGAGGATTGCCAAGTCTCGGCAAAGGTCACCGTCGACTTTGGAGCAACATTCGATGCTGGCGTGCTGTTTGTCCACCAGGGCGACGAGGACTACGCAAAGCTCTGCTTCGAGCGTTCACCGCTCGGCGACAACACGATGGTCTCGGTCGTGACGCGCGGCGTGTCCGACGATGCCAACGGACCAATCATCGAGGGCAATGTCGTCTGGGCCCGCGTGTCGGTGTACCGCGACGTCGTCGCCTTTCACTGGTCGAGCACGGGACACCGCTGGCACCTGCTCCGATTCTTCGCACTCCGCACACCGCACCGCGCCACCTCCATCGGGTTCTCAACGCAATCGCCCACCGGTCCGGGATGTACCGCAACGTTCAGCAACATCAACTACACGCCCGGCGCACCGATCAACATTCGCGACGGGTCCTAAGGCAGGACTGCACTTCCGC
Organism: uncultured Ilumatobacter sp.; assembly: GCF_963980585.1. Classification (NCBI taxonomy): domain Bacteria; kingdom Bacillati; phylum Actinomycetota; class Acidimicrobiia; order Acidimicrobiales; family Ilumatobacteraceae; genus Ilumatobacter; species uncultured Ilumatobacter sp. The sequence continues at coordinate 22,325 of NZ_CAXCAM010000008.1, read as the reverse complement.
CCCACACACCTCATTGACCGACACGAGGATCGTCGTCGTCCGGTCACTTAAGGTGCGCCCTATGCGAGTCTTGGCGGCACCCGACAAGTTCAAGGGAACGGCCACCGCGCACGAGGTTGCTCGCACCATCGGGCACGCGTGCTGGGAGCGCGACATCGATTGCGTCGAGATTCCGCTCGCCGATGGCGGCGATGGACTCCTCGACGTGCTCGGCGGACCGAATCGCACCTCGACCGTGACAGGCCCGCTCGGTGACCCGATCGAGGCCGGCTGGCGGCTGCATCGCGACACTGCCGTGATCGAGATGGCCCGGGCGAGCGGCCTTGTTCTCGCTGGCGGTCGCGACGGTAACGATCCACTTGATGCGACAACGACGGGCACTGGTGAGCTGATCGATCAGGCGCTCGATCTCGGCGCTCGGCGCATCATCGTCGGCCTCGGAGGTTCGGCCTCAACCGATGGCGGATTCGGAGCGATTCGCGCCATCAACGCCGTGTCACGCCTCAAGCAGGTCGAGTTACTGGTGGCCTGCGACGTCAACACCGTGTTCACCGATGCGGCGGCCGTCTTCGGCCCACAGAAGGGCGCCTCGCCGGCCCAAGTGAAGATGCTCACGGGCCGCCTCGAGCGGTTGGTGCAAATGTTCGCCAGCGACTTCTCGGTCGATGTCACCACCATCGAGGGCGGCGGAGCCGCAGGCGGCCTCGGCGGAGCGTTGGCCGCACTGGGCGGGCGGCTCGTCGCCGGGTTCGAACTCGTCGCCGATGAACTCGACGTCTATGACCACCTCGACGTCGATCTCATCATCACGGGCGAAGGCCGACTCGACGAGTCCAGCTTCGATGGCAAAGTGGTCGGTGGCATGACGGAACTGGCACTCGAACACGACACGCCAATCGTCGCGATCGTCGGCGATGCGGACGATCGAACCGTCGAACATCACCGCAACCGAATCGACGTCGTGTCGCTCACCGAGTTGTTCGGCGCGGAACTGGCGTTGACCGAACCCAAGCAATGCATTCAGCGTGCCGCCGAGCAGGTACTCGGGCGAGCGTTATCAGGCTGACGCGACGACTCAGCTCTCCGTGGTCTACTCGTCGGCGGCAGGCTCAGTGGGAGCCACCACGTCGCCACCGGCAACCGGCGGTGACGTACCGAGATCTGGAGTTGTCTCCGCCGCAGCCTGTTGCGCCAGACTCTCAAGCGTCTTGTCGGCTTCGTTGTTGCCCAACATCAGCAGCACCCCGGCACCATCGAGAGAGCCGTTTTCGACCGGTGGCGGTGTCGGCACGACGTCAACGGCGACGCCACCGAGCGAGCGAGCGACAGACTCAGCTACGCCCAGGGCAGCGGTGTTCGTCGGGTCGTAGTAGACGATGCTGTCATCAAGGGTCACCGTCCCATTGACCGGCGAGCCCATGTTGTACCCAACATCAGCGAGCGACTCGGACATTCGACCGGCCGATCCGCCGACCGTATTGGCGTTGGCCACCACGACGGTGGCTCCTTCGGTCACGAGCGGCACCGTGGTCGTCGTGGCCACCGCGATCGTGGTGGTGACTCCGGAATCGAACGTGGTGGTCGGCTGGACATCGGTGACGACCGGGTCGCTCGATCCACCAGCCGACGAGGAATCGTCAGCAGTGAGATCGCGCAGGATCAAAAATCCCGCAATGACCGCCACGACGGCAAGCACGATGCTGAGTGTGGAACCGACGGGCGAGCCACCGACTCCTTGACGGGGAGAACGTCGGGTTGCCCCGACACCGCTCCCGGCGATGCCTTCTTCGTTGCTCATGCGTGGGCGCCCTCTCCGGAACCTGCGGATGCGATGCCGTCGATCCGCGCTTGACGTGCTCGGAGACGCAGTCGCTTGAGACGGCGCACGACCAGCGGGTCATGCTCCATTGCGGCGGGGTCGTCGAGCACGGCGGCCAGTTCGGCCTGATAGTTCTCCGGCGAACACTGAAAGCGCGCCCGGACCACTTGGTCGCGCGGCTCTTCGTTACTCCACCAGGATCGTTCGAAATCGAGCATGGCGGCATGTCGTTCGCTGAGCATCACTCCAAAGAATGCCTGGTCGACGGCGCAAATTACAAGCACCCCCCGAGATATGTTCAAGCTTCGTGTCAGATTCTTCATCGCCATCCGCCGAGAGCACCGCCGTCGATCGACCGTTTCTCATCGGTGTTGCAGGGGGAAGCAGTTCAGGAAAGACCACAATCTCGGAGCGTCTCGTCGATCTGACCGGCGAAGAACACCTGTCACGAATCGAACTCGACTCGTACTACCTCGACCGGAGTCACGAGCCGCTCGAGACACGCAGCGCCGCGAACTACGACCATCCCGACGCATTCGACTGGCCGCTCCTCAACGACCACATGGCTGCGCTCGCCAACGGCGCGTCCGTCGAAGTGCCGATCTACGACTACGCCGAGCACAACCGCAGCGGTCATACCCGCACCGTTCACCCCAAGAAAATCATCGTGGTCGACGGGATCCTCGTCCTCTGGGACCGGGCATTGCGCGAGCGATTCGACCTCAAGATCTTCGTTGATACCGCGCCCGACATCCGCTTCATTCGGCGCCTCACTCGCGACGTCGCCGATCGCGGCCGTACCGCACAGAGCGTCATCGACCAGTACCTCGAAACGGTCCGGCCCGCTCACGAGCGATTCATCGAACCAAGCAAGCGGTACGCCGACGTGATCATCCCCGAAGGCGGCCTCAACCGGCCCGCTCTCGAAGTACTCCTCGCCAGAGTTCGCGAACTCACTGTCTGAATCGGTCGAGTTCGCCTGACCTCGAATCTGATCGAAGTGGCCGATGTCCTGCGAGTTGAGCGAGTGACTTGGTTTGGGTGAGACTCAGCTCATGAACTCGATCTATGACGAAACCCACGAGCTGTTCCGGGAAAGCTTCCGGGCATTCGTTGACGCTGAGATCGTCCCCAAGTACCCGGACTGGGAAGCCGCTGGGATCATGGACCGTGAGTTGTATGTCGAGGCCGGCAAGCACGGATTCGTGGGCATGTCAGTTGCAGAGGAGCACGGCGGTGGCGGAACGACGGACTTCCGGTTCAATGCGATCATCGCCGACGAACTGGCCCGCCGTGGCATCAACGGCGCTGGCCTTGGCCTGACCCTGCACAACGACATCGTCACCCCGTACTTCATCGAGTACTGCAACGAGGAACAGGCCGCGCGCTGGCTCCCCGGCATCGCCTCCGGCGAACTGATCACCGCCGTTGCCATGACCGAACCTGGCACCGGCTCGGACCTCGCGGGCATCAAGACCACTGCCGTACGCGACGGCGACGAGTTCGTGCTCAACGGAGCGAAGACATTCATCACCAACGGCATCAACTCCGACCTGGTGGTGGTGGTCTGCATGACCGACGCCGAAGCGGGACGCAACGGTATGACGCTCCTCGTCGTCGAGCGCGGGATGGAGGGCTTCGAGCGAGGCCGCAATCTGGACAAGATCGGCCAAAAGTCCGCGGACACCGCTGAGTTGTTCTTCGCCGACGTTCGAGTCCCAGCGGCCAACGTGCTCGGCGAGGAAGGCAACGCGATGGAGTACCTCGCGTTCAACCTCGCCCAGGAGCGTCTATCGATCGGTCTCTTCGGAGTCGCCGCGGCACGGTCCGCGCTCGAGTGGACCGTCGAGTACGTGAAGGAACGCACTGCATTCGGCCAACCCATTGCGTCGTTTCAGAACACCAAGTTCGTGCTCGCCGAAGTCGCGACCGAGATCGCTGTCGCCGAGCCGTTCATGGAGCAGTGCATCCTGAAGCTGAACGAGGGCACGCTCAGCCCGGCCACCGCAGCAATGGCCAAGCTGCACGGTACCGAGCTCCAAAACCGCGTCACCGACCGTTGCCTCCAACTGTTCGGCGGCTACGGCTTCATGACCGAATACCCCATCGGCCCGGCCTACGCCGACGCCCGAGTGACGACGATCTACGGCGGCACGAGCGAAATCATGAAGACGATCATTTCCAAAGACGTCCTCAAGTAGCCACGCGCGCAAGTCGCTGCGCGACGCTCAGACGATCTTGTTGTCGCCTTCGCCCCAGTACCGGTCGCGCAACACACGCTTGTAGAGCTTGCCGGTGGGCAGCCGCGGTAGTTCTGGATCGAAGTCGATCGAGCGCGGCACCTTCTGACGCGAGAGGTGCGCGCCACAGAACTCGGTGAGCTCGCGGACCAGGTCGTCGTCACCCTCCACGCCGGGCATCAGCTGCACCACGGCTTTGACCTCTTCGCCGAGATCGACATTCGGCACGCCGAAGACCGCCGCATCGGCAACCTTGGGATGGGTGATCAACAGGTTCTCGGTTTCCTGCGGATAAATGTTCACGCCGCCCGAGATGATCATGAACGTCTTGCGGTCGGTGAGGTACAGGAAGCCGTCCTCATCGACGTAGCCAACATCATTGACCGTTGTCATCGAGCCGTCAGCTGACGTCGACTCGACAGTCTTGGCGGCATCGTTGTGATACTCAAACTCGCTACCCGACTTGAACCACAGCGTGCCCGGCTGGCCAAGCGGCAGCTCGTTCATGTCGTCGTCGGCGACGAACACCTCACCCAACACGATCTTGCCGACCGTTCCCTTGTGCGCCAGCCACTCCTCACTGTTGCACGCCGCAAACCCGAGCCCCTCGGTCGCGCCGTAGTACTCATGGATGATCGGGCCCCACCACTCGATCATCTGCTCCTTGACCTGGACTGGGCAAGGCGCAGCCGCATGAATCGCGATTTCAAGTGAGGAAAGATCGAACTGCTCGCGCTCTTCGATTGGCAGTTTGAGCATTCGGCTGAACATCGTCGGCACCAGTTGGGTGTGCGTCACGTTGTACTGCTCGATCAACGTGAGGTACTCGAGCGGATCGAAGCGTTCCATGACGATCACTGTGCCGCCGCGCCGAATCGCGAGATTGACCGCAGCCTGCGGCGCCGAGTGATACAGCGGTGCGGGCGAGAGATAGATCATGTCGTCGCGGTACTGCCAGAGGTTCGAAAGAAAGTCGAACAGCGGCAGTCCCTTGGCCGGTGATTGTTCCGGCAGTGGGCGGATGATTCCCTTCGGCTGACCGGTGGTGCCCGAGGAGTACAGCATCGAGGTACCGAGCAGCTCGTTCTCGATCGGTGTCGACGGCTGCGATGCCAGGGCCTCGGTGTAGCTCCGAACGCGATTGTCGTCGACACCGGACAGATCAGGATCACCGACGACCAAGACAAGTGACACCTGCTCGAACGTCGGAAGTGCCTCGAGGACAACGTCGAGTTTGGCTGCCGAGGTGATCAGCACCTGCGATTCGCTGTTGTTGACGATGTAGGCCATTTCATCCGCGGTGAGGTAGGAGTTGATGCACGTGTAATACAGCCCCGAGCGCTCCCCTGCTCCGCTCGCTTCGATGTGCCGGTCATTGTTCTCCATGAACACCGAATAGTGATCGCCCGGTCCCAATCCGTGCGCTGTGAGAAGGTGCGCCAACCGATTACACCGCTCGTCGAGTTCACGGTGGCTGACCGACGCACCGTTCGACGCCATGATGAACGCCGGACGATCCGGATGCTTCGTGACATAGGTGCCTGCGTACATGGTGTCCCCCAGAGAGATGTCGGCGATGCTGTGACCTAAGGTTCTCAGCGATGCCGACATTAGGCGGTGGGCAAGACGGGATACGAGGGGAACGCCATGCTGCGCAGGCAAATGCCAAAGGGAACGATGAAGGTCACCGTGCTGGGCGCCGGTTCGTGGGGAACCACAGTTGCGTCACTCGTTGCGGGCAAGAACGACGCAACGGTGTGGGGTCGTGACGAAGCCCAGATGGCCGAGATTCGCGACCAGCACAAGAACTCGAAGTACCTCGCCGACTACGACCTGCCCGAGAACCTGCACGGCACTGCTGATCTCGAAGAAGCGGTGGCGGGCGCGCATGTCCTCGTTGTCGGCGTCCCATCACATGCGTTCCGGGCGACGCTGGAGGCAGCCAAGCCGTTCGTGCATCCGTGGATCCCGATCATCAGCCTCACGAAGGGTCTTGAGGCCGAATCGATGCTCCGCATGACCGAGGTGATCAAAGACGTGCTGCCCGGTCGCCCGGTCGCTGCACTGTCAGGACCGAACCTCGCGAAAGAGATCATGGCCGGCCAGGCCGCGGCGAGCGTTGTTGCAACGCACGACCTTGAAGTCGCTGCAGCCCTGCAGGCCATCTTCCAGAGCGGATTGTTTCGCGTGTACATCAATCATGATGTCGTCGGCGTCGAGATGGGCGGTGCGCTCAAGAACGTCATCGCCATCGCTGCTGGCATGGCCGAAGGGCTCAGCGTCGGAGACAACACTCGCTCCGCCGTGATTGCTCGCGGGCTCGCCGAACTTTCGCGGCTCGGCGAGGCAATGGGTGGTGAAGCGGCGACATTCTCCGGTCTTGCTGGCCTCGGTGACCTCGTCGCCACCTGCGTGTCGAAACAGAGTCGCAATCGCTACGTCGGCGAACAACTCGGCAAGGGTCGGCCACTGCAGGACATTCTCGACGAGATGAACATGGTCGCTGAGGGCGTGAAGACGGTCAGCAGTGTGATGCAACTCGGCGAGCAGTACGGCGTCGACCTGCCAATCTGCGGCGAAGTCAACAAGGTGATCACCGGCGCGGTCACCGGCGATCACGCCTACCGCGGCCTCTTTGCCATGCAGCCCGGCCACGAAGCCGAGCCCGGCTGACCTTCCACCGCTCCCGCATTTCCTTTCACCGCTCCCGCATTTCCTTGTTTGTGTCGGGATTTTTGCGGACTGGTCCGCAAAAATCCCGACACAAACGCTGGGCTCGCTGGCCAGTGACGGCTGGCACAGTCCGGTTGCCTACTGTCTGGCAGATGGAGATGCACTTCGCCACCGTTTGGGAATCAATCGCCGACGTCATTCCTGACGCACCAGCTGTCACCACGGGCGACACCACCCGTACATGGGCCGAGTACGACAACCGTGGCGCTCGGATGGCACAGGCCTTCACCGCCGCCGGGCTCGGCCCAGACTCGAAGGTCGCGCTGTTCATGTACAACGGCAACGAGTACATGGAGGCTCACTACGGCGTCTTCAAGATGCGCGGCGTCGCTATCAACGTCAACTATCGGTACCTCGACGAAGAGCTCTGGTACCTCCTCGACAACTCCGACTCCGAGGCGATCGTCTTCCACGCCTCGCTTGCCGACCGGGTCGCTCGAGTTGTCGACCGCCTCCCGAATCTCAAGCTGCTGATTGTCGTCGACGACCTCCTCGACGGCGAGGAATGGGTCGATGTCCCTGGGGCCCAGGCCTATGAGGACGTCATCGCCGCTCACGAGCCGATGGAGCGGATCGAGCGACGCGAGGACGACATGTACATGCTCTACACGGGCGGCACCACCGGCATGCCCAAGGGCGTGATGTACGCCGTTGGCGGCTCGACTGCCGCTCTCGCCGGGTCGGGCTATCCGCTGCTCGGAATGGAGTTGCCGGAGTCGGCCGAGCAGATGGCACCGATGGTCAAACAACTCACCGACGCGGGGGGCCAGTACACATCGGTCCCCTGCGCCCCAGTGATGCACGGTACCGGATGCTGGCTTGGCTGGTTCATCCCGATGCTCGGGGGCGCACACATCGTCAACCTCACCGCACGCAGCCTCAAAGCTCACGAGGTGCTCGAAACAGTCGAGCGCCACGGAGTGAATGGGCTGACGATCGTCGGCGACAGCTTCGCCAAGCCGCTCGTCCGCGCACTCGACGAAGGCAAGCCTGACGGTTCGAAGTACGACATGTCCTCGATCAAGATGATGAACTCGTCCGGTGTCATGTGGACCACCGAGGTCAAGAACGACCTCATCGATCGGATCGAACAGGTCGTGTTGATCGACGCGATGGGTTCAACCGAAGGGTCGATGGGCACACAGATAATGGCCAAGGGCATGCAAGCCGAGACGGCACGATTCACCAAGGGTCCGCTCGCCAAGGTTTTCAACGAACACGACGAGGAGGTCGTGCCGGGGTCGGGCGAGGTCGGCATGGTTGCCGCTGGCGGCAACGTGCCGCTTGGCTACTTCAAGGACGAGACGAAGTCAGCACGCACGTTCCGCGTTATCAACGGTGAGCGCTACTCCTTCCCCGGCGACTTCGCCACGGTCGAAGAAGACGGCACCCTCATCCTGCTCGGCCGCGGCAGTCAGGTCATCAACACCGGTGGCGAGAAGGTGTTCCCCGAAGAAGTCGAAGAAGCGGTCAAACGAGTCGACGGCGTCCTCGATTGTCTCGTGGTCGGCGTACCCGACGAGAAGTTCGGCAATGCGGTCACTGCCGTCGCTTCGCTGGTCGACGGCGCCTCGGTCGAAGCAAGCACCATCATCACCTCGGTCAAGGCCGAACTCGCCGGGTTCAAGGCCCCGAAGTCTGTGATCTTCGTCGACCACGTCCCCCGCGCCCCCAACGGCAAGGCCAACTACAAGGCGGCCAAGGAGATCGCCACGGCGACCTGAGTCAGAGCAGTTTCTCGGCAAAAAAGTCGAGGACGCGCTCCACACTGGTGTCGTCACGCTGTTCGGTCAGCGTCGAGTGGTCCTGCTTCTTCTCGCTGGGCAACTCGATGGCGATGAACGCGTCGCCGAGCTTCTCGCGCAGCGTCGAGAAACGATCGCCGACCAGCTTGTCATCGGTGAAGCGCAGGCCGAGCACTTGGCAACCATGCTGGGCGCGCTCGATGACGGCTGCCTCGTCGTCAGGTGACAGGTTGAGGTCGGCCCCGCGCTCCTTGCCGATGGGGAAGGGCATCGACGGTTGGGCGAGGACCGGCGCCACCATCAGGTCGTCGACCATCATGCCGAGTGCAAAGCCACCCGAGAAACACATGCCAACCGCACCGACACCCGGCCCGCCCACGTCGGCGTGCACGTTGCGAGCCAGAGCGCGCAACCAGGCAATGACCGGCGAGGTCTTCTTCATGGCCATCGTGGTGAATTCGTTGGCGATGCAGATCTTGAGCATTGATTGTGCGAGGTAGAGCTGCGATGGCCCCTGACCGGGCGTACCGACCAACGACGGCATCACCACCGTGAAGCCGCGGCCGACAACCTCGTTGGCAAACTTCGCGACGAGCGGGGTAATCCCCGGAATCTCGTGGATCACGATGACCGCAGGGCCAACGCCACGCCGATACGTCGGAAAGGTGATGTCGGCGGCAGAAAACTCACCCAGCGTCCAGCCGGCAAGCACACCGGTACGGATGGGGACGGCACCGTCGGGCCTGGTCGGGTTGTCCGTCGTGGTCATGATGTCTGCTTTCAGCTGAGGCGCTCGAGAGCGTCTTCGGCGAGACGTTCGGTACCCTCTTTAAACGAGGCGAGCGTCTCTTGATCGATTTCTTGGTCACCCATTGCGCCATGCAGATAACGGGCGTAAACCCCCTCGGAGATCACGGCGAGGCGCCACGCTCCGAAGGCGCGGTAGTACCCGATGTTGCTCATGTCGCGGCCGGTGCGGTTGGCATACCGTTCGACCAGCTCGTCATACGTGGGGAAGCCGTCGATTCCCGTCGGGTCGTTGGCACGGAGTTGTTCTTCGCCTGGGTCAGACCAATACACCCCCACGTAGCCGACGTCGGCCAGCGGGTCCCCAAGCGTGCACAGTTCCCAGTCGAGCACCGCAGCGATGCGCCCCGTCCCAGTATTCACGAGCAGGTTGCCGAAGCGATAGTCGCCGTGGGCGATCGAGACACCCACCTGTTCCGGCAGGTTGCGTGCGAGCCGTTGCGCGACCTCGTCGATGGCCGGCAGCTCGCGCGTCTTGGACTTCTCCCACTGTGTGGTCCAACGCTTGACCTGACGCTCGATGTATCCCTCACGGCGAGCGAGGTCACCCAGGCCGATGCTGTCGATGTCAACCTCGTGGAGGTCCGCAAGGACGTCAATCAGATGTTCCCCGGCAGCCCGGCGGAGCTCAGGCGACATGGGCTCCGCGCGCTCAGGCGAATCAAGCACGACCCCGTCGACGTACGCCATCACATAGAAGGGCGCATCGTTCACCTCGATGTCACGACAGACGGCCAACGTCTCCGGCACTGGGACCCCGGTGAGACCAACCGCCGAGATGATGCGATGCTCTCGCTCCATGTCGTGGGCCGTGGCGAGCACCGAACCCGTTGGCGGACGACGGAGAACAAATTTGTGACCGCTGGCGTCGGTGACGGTGAACGTCAGGTTCGATCGACCACCGGCGATGATGTCGAACTGAAAGGGCGCGACCGCACCTTCCACATGATTGGAGAGCCACGTCGTGACCTTCGGTATGTCAATCCCCACGATGTCACTCACGGGACGAGACGGTAGTGCCCGTCAGGCGCAGGCCCCTGATCCGACGAAGAAGCTGAGGCCCTCAGCCGGGTCGGCCGACGCCGGAGACCTTGCCCCAGTTGACGGAGCCGACCTTGACGACGCTGCCGGTGTTCGGCGCGTGCACGTGCTGTCCACCGCCGAGGTAGACGCTGACATGGCTGATCGGGCTGTAGAAGAAGATGAGGTCACCCGGTTGCGCAGCGCCCTTGGCGACATGTGGGATGGAGGCGTACTGCGCTCGGCTCTGGTGCGGGAGGTAGACGCCAGCTTGTGCCCAGGCGTACTTCGTGAGACCCGAGCAGTCGAACGACACGCCAGGGTTCGAGGTTGCGTACCGATAGGGCACACCCTGCTGGCTCAGAGCGGCGTTGACAGCCGTGCCGGAGCGAGATGACACCGCTGGTGGCGGACTACTCGGTGCTGGCGCGGACGATCCTCCGCCCGAGTCCGAGGTGGATGTGCCACCCGAGGTGGACGTCCCGCCCGAGGTCGATGTGCCACCCGAGGTGGAGGTGGAGCCTCCGCTGCTGGTGGTGGTGTTCGCTGCGGCGCTTGCGCGCTGCTGCGCTTCGTACTCGGCTTTGACCCGAGCCGCTGCTTCGCGAGCACGACGAGCCTCTTCTTCGGCCACCAACTCACCGAGCTTGGCTTCAGCGTCGGCACGTGCCGCGGTGTACTCGCCAGTCAGCCGCTCAGTGCGCTCCTGTGCATCGACGAGGCTCTTCGCGAGCTGTTCGGCCTCGGTGCGTTTGCGGCCAAGCTCGGCACGCTCGACTTCGAGATCCTTGACGATGGCGTTGAGATCGTCGGTCGTGACGGTGCCGGCGCTGAGTGCGACACGAGCCAGTTCATCGCGCTGCATGACGGCGTTCAAGTTGTCGGTGTCTTCAAAGAGCGGACCGAGTGGCGTGTCCCCCGCTCCAACGAAGGAACGGATAGCCATTTCGCCCAGGTCCCCGCGCAGATCATTGATCTCGGCCTCTTTGGCAGCGACACGTGCCTCGGCTTCGACAATTTCCTCGTCGAGCAGAGTCTGAGCATCAACCGCAAGGACGTATTCCTCACCGATGCGGCGGGCATCCTCTTCGAGCCGTTCGAGTTCGTCGACGATGTCTTCGACCCGCTGGCGCTGTTGATCGACCGGGTTCGCGTTGGCGACAGTCGGCGTGAACGCCGGAACCATCAGCGCGGACGCGAGGACGACCGGGACAATGCGCAAGAGCTTGGTCATCACCGGAGCGATGCTACCGAATATGACGATCATGTTGCGAAATTCCAACGAAAGTTCATGAAGTGCGGTCTGTCACCCCACCGGGCACTCATCGACACCGGGTCTCAGCGCTCGGCGCAGCCGCTCATTCCCACTCGATGGTGCCTGGAGGCTTCGAGGTGATGTCGTAGGCGACGCGGTTGACGCCCGCGACCTCGTTGATGATCCGTTGGCTCATGACTTCGAGCGTCTCATACGGAATCCGGGCCCAATCGGCAGTCATTGCGTCGTCGCTCGTGACTGCCCGGATGATGATCGGATGGCCATAGGTGCGCTCGTCGCCCATCACCCCAACCGAGCGAACGTCGGCAAGCAGCGCTGCGTAGCTCTGCCAGATCTCCCGTTCAAGACCAGCGTTCTTCAACTCCTCACGCACGATGGCGTCGGCCTCTTGCAGCAGGGCAACGCGTTCGGGCGTCACTTCACCGATGATTCGGACGCCGAGCCCCGGACCGGGGAACGGTTGGCGCCAGACCATTTCGTCAGGCAGCCCCAACTCGGTGCCCAGTGCGCGCACCTCGTCCTTGAACAGATCGCGCAGCGGCTCGATCAATTCGAGCTCCATATCGTCGGGCAGTCCGCCGACGTTGTGGTGGCTCTTGATCACTGCCGCAGTGCCATCGGCACCGCCCGACTCGATCAGGTCGGGATACAGCGTGCCCTGGACCAGGAACTTGGCCTCGGTCAAGCCCCCGGTGTGCTTCTCGAACACCCGGATGAAGCGTTCGCCAATCGCCTTGCGCTTGGATTCGGGCTCGGTCAGTCCGGCGAGCGCCTCGAAGAACGACGCGCCTTCGTCGGCATGGATCAGCTCGATGCCGAGGTGGCGGCGGAAGGTCTCGACAACCTGCTCGCTCTCGTTCTTGCGCATGAGCCCAGTGTCGACATAGATACACGTGAGCTGGCTGCCGATGGCCTTGTGCACCAACGCAGCGGCGACGGACGAGTCGACCCCGCCTGACAGCCCGCAAATGACTCGGGCGCCGCCCACCCGTTCGCGGATCAGCGCGACTTGTTCGTCGATGACCGATGCCATCTTCCAGTCGTTTGCAATGCCGGCACGCTCATGGAGGAACCGGGCCATCGCCCCCATGCCGAACGGGCTGTGCTTCACCTCTGGGTGAAACTGCACTCCATAGATCTTGCGATCGTCGTTCTCCAGCACGGCGACCGGCGCTCCGGGCGATGACGCGGTGACCGTGAATCCCGCGGGCGCCTCGGTGACGCCATCGAAGTGACTCATCCAACACTCATGCTCGCCAGGCGCCTCATCCGGAAGGATCAGCGACGCTCCGTTTCGAGTGAGCTCGGTACGCCCGTACTCGCCCTTCATTCCTCGGCCGACCGTGCCGCCGAGCTGCTGGGCGATCAGTTGGGCGCCGTAGCAGATGCCCAAGATCGGGATGCCCAAGTCGTACACAGCGGGGTCGAGCGACGGCGCACCGTCGACATGCACGCTCTTGGGGCCACCGGACAAGATGATGGCGGCGGGATGCTTGGCCGCCATCTCAGCGGCACTGAGCCGGTGGCCGACGATCTCGGAGAACACGTTCAACTCACGGACGCGCCGCGCAATCAACTGGGCGTATTGAGCACCGAAGTCAACAACGAGCACAGTGGCCCGCTTCGAGCCGGCGTCGCCGGCGTCGTGGCTGTCAGATTGGGTGCTGGTGTCATGAGGGGTTTGCTGCGGTTGACTCAAGACCGTGAATCGTAGAGGAGTCGGCCACAGCCGCCGACCAGGCGTTGACGAGAAGTTCAGGCAAACGTCTACCGTGCGCCCGACGGCACTGCTGTTCGCCGCGCTGCTCGCCAGCGCGGCGATCTTCTTGTCCGCGCTCAGCCTGAGTACGCCCGCATCAGCAATCGGCTTGTCACCGAGCAACGCCGTCGCCACTTCTCCACCGGTTGAGCCGCGACCGCCGATCACCACCAACGACTTCTTTCCGGAAGAACGCGACCTCACTTCCTGCATCGGCGTGCTCGAACGTCCCGGCTGCGGCAGCGAGAGTCGCGGTGGCTGGCGTCAGACATTGATCCTCGTCGCAATCTTCGGCGGTCTCGCCGTCGTCTTCGGCAACGTCGCTCGCGGCGTGATCAAGAACCGCCGGGCTCAGCAGCCATAACTGCTCAGTTCCGTGCCGCCAGGTACGGCGCGACGGCTCTACCCTGCTGCCATGACGCCGGACGAGTTTCGCGAGCACGGACACGCGATGATCGATTGGATCGCCGACTACGTCGACGACGCCGGAAGTCGACCGGTGTTTCCCGACATCAAGCCCGGTGACATCCGGCGCCAACTCGCGGAGCATCCACCTGGCGCTCCGCAACCGTTTGCCGATGTGATCGCCGATCTCGAGGAGGTGATCGTCCCTGGGCTGACTCAGTGGCAGCACCCCGATTTCTTCGCCTGGTTCCCGTCGAATATCACGTATCCGTCAATCCTCGGCGAACTGATGTCTGCCGGGCTCGGCATCAATGCAATGGCCTGGGTGACATCGCCTGCCGCGACCGAACTCGAGACGCTGATGCTCGACTGGATGCACGAACTCTTGGGCCTGCCCGAGCGTTTCCGCTCGACGAGCGAGACGGGTGGTGGCGTCATCCAGGGCACAGCCAGTGAGTCGACGCTCACCGCGATGCTCGCTGCCCGCTGGCGGGCCACGGGCGGTGACATCAACGCCTCGGGCGACACGACCAAGCTCGTCGGCTACACCACCAGTCAGTCCCATTCGAGTATCGAGAAGGGCTTCCGGATCGCCGGCATCGGCACCGACAACATGCGCATTGTTCCGCACGACGAGCACTTCGCCATGCGACCTGATGCGTTCGCTGAGCTGGTCACTGCTGACCTTGCGGCGGGCCTCACGCCATTCTTCGTGGTCACCTCCCACGGCACGACCTCATCACTGGCGTTCGATCCGACACCTGCAATCGCCGCCGTCGCACGCAACCACGGCATCTGGGTCCACGTTGATGCGGCAATGTCAGGCATCGCCGCGCTGGCACCTGAGCACCGCTGGGTGAATGACGGCCTCGATCAGGCCGATTCGTACACGACGAATCCGCACAAGTGGATGGGGATCAACTTCGACTGCAATCTGTTCTGGGTTGCAGACCGCGCCGCCCTGATCGGCGCGCTCAGCGTCCTGCCCCCGTACCTCGCATCCGAGGCAGCACAGTCGGGTGCCGCCATCGACTACCGCGACTGGGGCATCCCCCTCGGTCGGCGATTCCGCGCCCTCAAACTTTGGTTCTCGCTGCGGACCGACGGCGTTGTCCCCGTGCAGGCGATGATTCGCGAACATGTCGAGCTGACCCAACAGCTCGCCGAACGCGTGGCTGCCGATCGTCGGTTCGACATCGTTGCTCCGCATCCTCTCAACCTGCTGTGCATCTCGCGTCGCGCCGATTCCGTCGACCAAGCAAACGCAGCGACCGACGCCCTCATCGAGGCGGCGAACGCAGCAGGCATCGGTCTCTTCACCCGCACCGTGCTCGACGGGCGGTCGGTGATGAGGATCTCCATCGGGGCACGAGCCACCGAAGCGGCACACGTCACCGCCATGTGGGACCGCGTCACCGAAATCGTCTGACTCGCCGTCGAGCCCCATACTTCGTCACGATCACACGGTGCGAACAGCCAGCGGATGGACAACCGTCATCCTCGTCGGGGTCGGGGCCATCGTCGCGCAGGCCTTTGGCCGGTTCACCTACAGCGTGCTCCTCCCCGCGATCCGCGATGATCTCGATCACTCGAACACGGTCGCCGGTCTCCTGGGCACGACCAACGTGCTGGCCTACCTCGTTGGCACGTTCGTGGTCGCGTCGCTCACGACGCGTTACAAGCTCTTGACCGTCATGCGGAGCGGCTTTGTCTTCTCGTTGGCCGGCCTCGCTGGCGCCGCAGTGGCACCCAATGCGGCGGTCCTCGGCATTGCGCTGTTCTCGATGGGCTTCGGCGGCGCGTTGATCTGGGTGCCATCACCGGCCATCGCCGCCCGGGCCGTGGGCGAGAACCGCCGCGGCTTGGCGGTCGGGGCCGTGGGCGGCGGGGTTGGAATCGGAATTGTCATCACCGGCCAGCTCGCACGCATTGTTCGCGAGCGGTCTGGAGACGAGGCATGGCGCGACGTGTACCGCATCGATTTCGCGCTCGGCGTTCTGGCGGTCCTGATGATCCTGATGTTTCTCCGTCATCAGCAGAGCGCCCCAACCGGCCAGAAAGTCGGCGGTGCCGGTTTCGGATCGCTGCGAC
The DNA here is from genome assembly GCF_963980585.1 of uncultured Ilumatobacter sp. Lineage (NCBI taxonomy): Bacteria > Bacillati > Actinomycetota > Acidimicrobiia > Acidimicrobiales > Ilumatobacteraceae > Ilumatobacter > uncultured Ilumatobacter sp. The sequence goes on along the minus strand of NZ_CAXCAM010000008.1, from coordinate 6,430 downwards.
AGATGCCCGGCTGGGTGGCAATCACGGGGGCCTACACCGCGTATGGGTTCTGCTATTTGATCGCTGTGTCATTCTTGACCTCGCGCCTCGAAGACGACGCGGGGTACACCGAGAGTCTGGCGTCGACCATGTTCACACTCGTCGGACTCGGCGCTGTGGCCGGTGGGATTCTCATGGGTGTTATCGCCGACCGAATTGGCGAGCGAATCACGCTGGTCGTCGGCTTCTGTGTCTTCGCCTCGGCGCTCGTTGGCATTCTGACCGGTGTCGTCGCCATCGTCGTGGTGGGATCGGTCATCGTCGGCCTCATGTTCGGCGGCCTGCCGTCCGTGGTGATTGGCTACGTCGTCCGCAACACGACTGCCGAAGCATTCGGGCCAAGTTTCGCCGCGGCCACATTTGCTTTCGGTGTCGCCCAGGTGACATCGCCGCAGCTCGGTGGCTTGATTGCGGACCTGACCGGCGGATTCACGCTCGTCTTCATCGTGGCGATCGGCTTCGCCCTCGGTGGCGCGGCGATGGCGACCCGACTGCCACATCGCTGAAACCACTCATCGGGGGCGCCCCTCACGTTGCATCTCAGGGGAGGGTGAGCAGGTCGAACAGCATGCGCGCCGTTGCGCCCCACACCGTCTCGTCGTCGAGCTCGAAGAAGTGCAGCGGCCGATCCATTGGCAAGTTCCCCCATCGCTCGAGCCGATAGGTCGCGGGGCGAGTGAGCTCAGCAATCGGTGTCCACATCACCCGGTCGGCCTCCATCGTCTGCGGCTCGAGATGCGGGCGACGGTCAAACCCGACATCAAGGCGCGCCACCACCGGGACGATGTAGCTCTTCGACACAATCGTGCTCAGGTGCTCAAGCTCGCCGACGACGGTCGGCAACTCCGGGTCGAGACCGACCTCCTCGTGTGCTTCACGCAGCGCCGTGTCGACCGCTGACTCGCCGGGATCGACTCGACCGCCGGGGAAGCTGATCTCGCCCTTGTGATTCTTCATCTCCATCGAACGCCGAGTCAGCAGCACCTCAGCACCATTCGGGCCGTCGGCGAGCAGCAGGAGTACCGCCGACAGCTTTGCGTCGGGGAACGTCGGCAACATCGGGCCTGACCGTTCAGGCACACGGCTGAGGAGCTCGCCGGAGGACCACTCGGCGTCAAGCGACCACGGCGTGTCGAAGTGCTCGGTGTATGACGCCGGACGTGGAATGTGCTGTGCCCCACCGGGTCGCCGCTGCATGGTCATCGCGATGTGTGCTCCTCTGCAACCCTGATCGACCCAGCCAAACAGTCAACGACCAGGATGACGGCATCCCGCGCTGCTCGGCCCAAGCCGCAATGATCCTCGCCAGAGCTGGAGCTGGAGCTGGCGGCACGAGATCCGTGAAGCATGACTACTGCTGATCCTTCATCTTTTTCCGGAATCGTTTGGCAGCGTTCACACCGCCACCGACCGCTCGACCCGCCTTCTTACCGATCTCTTCGCTCGCGGGCCGTGCCAGACGTTCACGGCGCTCCGTCTTCTGCTGGTGCTTGTCCTGCTTCCGTTCGGTCTTCTCAGAGAAGTCTGAGTTGAGCCAGATGAAGAACATGACGAACGTCATGGCACCCAGCAGCAATCGACCGGTGCTGTCGACGTCAAAGGCCGGTTGGAACAGCGCAACGACAAGCAGCAGCATGACGACCACGTCAAGCCATCGGTGCACGGTGCGTCCGACCAGCGGAAACGCGCTGGCCGGCCCCTTGGCAATGGCCGCGTTGAGCATGATGAGCATCCCCATGACCGCAGGAACCATCGGTTTGGGCGCCTGGAACGACGCGGCAATCAGCACGAGGCCAATCAAGTACTCAACGATCTGGTGCATCCAGAACGGACGCTGAGCCCCCTCAATCGCCGGCATGCCCTGAGCGTACCGAGCCGATACCGGCAAGCCGTCCGGCCATGCCACACCCCAACGGTCATTGAAAACGAGTCCAGCCCCGGAATCGCTCGATGCGATTCCGGGGCTGGACTGAGATTCGGAACGACGGAGTCGTTCCAACCTGACGAAGTCAGGGGCTGACACGACAGCGTCGTGTCAGAGGGCTCACATCATGCCGCCCATGCCACCCATGCCGCCGCCGCCGCCCATGCCACCCATGGGGTCGCCAGCAGCTTCGGGCTCGTCAGCGACGAGCACCTCGGTGGTCAGCAGCATCGCGGCGATGGACGCCGCGTTCTGCAGACCCGCACGGGTCACCTTGGCCGGATCGATGATGCCGGCAGCGATGAGGTCCATCATCTCGCCGGTTGCGGCGTTCATGCCCATCGGACCTTCGGCGTTCTCGACCTCACGGACAACGACGGAACCTTCGAGGCCGGCGTTGTTCGCGATGTTGAGGCCCGGAGCAACGAGTGCCGACCAGACGGTCTTGGCGCCGGTCTGCTCGTCGCCTTCCAGCGACTCGACAACCGTCTGGACCGCGGTGCGGGCACGAATGAGGGCGGTGCCGCCACCGGCGACCACGCCTTCTTCGATGGCTGCACGAACCGAAGACACTGCATCTTCGATGCGGTGCTTCTTTTCCTTGAGCTCAACCTCGGTGGCTGCGCCGACCTTGATGAGGGCAACGCCGCCAGCGAGCTTCGCGAGACGCTCCTGGAGCTTTTCGCGATCCCAGTCAGAGTCGGTGTTCTCGATCTCTGCCTTGATCTGGTTGACGCGACCGTCGATGTCGTCCTTCTCGCCGCCGCCATCAACGATGGTCGTGTTGTCCTTGGTGATCACGACGCGCTTGGCGGTGCCGAGCAGGTCGAGGGTGACGTTCTCCAGCTTGAGGCCGACCTCTTCGCTGATGACCTGGCCGCCGGTGAGGACTGCCATGTCTTGCAGCATCGCCTTGCGGCGGTCGCCGAAGCCGGGAGCCTTGACGGCTGCTGCGTTGAACGTGCCACGGATCTTGTTCACCACGAGGGTGGCCAGCGCTTCGCCGTCGATGTCCTCAGCGATGATGACCAGCGGCTTGCCGGTCTGCATGACTGCTTCGAGGGTCGGGAGCATGGCCTGGACCGTGCTGATCTTGGCGCTGTTGAGGAGCACGTAGCAGTCGTCGAGGACGACTTCCTGGCGCTCAGCGTCGGTCACGAAGTACGGCGACAGGTAGCCCTTGTCGAACTGCATGCCTTCGGTGAAGTCGAGCTCGGTGCCGAACGTGTTCGACTCCTCGACCGTGACGACGCCGTCTTTGCCGACCTTGTCGATGGCGTCGGCAATGACCTGGCCGATGCTTGCGTCAGCTGCCGAGATCGTGGCGACCGAAGCGATATCGCTCTTGTCGTCGACGTCCTTGGACTGCTCGCCAATCGAGATGACAGCGGCGGCCACGGCGGCCTCGATGCCCTTCTTGATCGACATCGGGTTGGCGCCAGCGGCGACGTTCTTCATGCCGGCCGAGATCATGGCCTGGGCGAGGACGGTGGCGGTGGTGGTGCCGTCACCAGCGATGTCGTCGGTCTTCGTGGCGACTTCCTTCACGAGCTGTGCGCCCATGTTCTCGAAGACGTCGTCGAGCTCAATTTCCTTGGCGATCGACACACCGTCGTTGGTGATGGTCGGTGCGCCGAACTTCTTGTCGAGCACGACGTTGCGGCCCTTGGGACCAATGGTGACCTTGACGGCGTCAGCGAGCTTGTTGACACCGGCTTCGAGTGCGCGGCGCGCCTCGTCATCAAATTTCAGAATTTTTGCCATGTTGTGGTTACTTCCTTTTCAGAGTTCCGTTCAGAGTCAGCTGTTCAGCTGACGATCGCGAGGACGTCGCGGCTGTTGAGGACGAGCAAGTCTTCGCCGCCCGAGGAAACCTCGGTGCCGCCGTACTTGCTGTAGAGGACGGTGTCGCCGACGCTGATGCCGACTTCGATCAGATCGCCAGTGGTCTCGGAGCGCTTGCCCGGACCGACAGCGAGCACTTCGCCCTGCTGCGGCTTTTCCTTGGCGGTGTCGGGGATGACGAGACCGGATGCGGTCTGGGTCTCGGGCTCGTTCGGACGGACCACGAGGCGGTCGTCCAGCGGCTTCAGGTTCATGGTGTTGGCCTCCAATGGCACGTTCACATGTTGAATTGACAGGAGCGTCCGGGGTGACAGTGCGATTGGCACTCCCCTTCTGCGACTGCTAATGCTAAGGAGTCGCGCGGCGGTTGGCAACCGAGGGGTGAGAGTGCCAACCGATCGGGCTTGAGCTGACGACCAGACCAGTCTCTCCGATCAAGTTGCTCAAGCTGCTCAAGCTGCTCAAGCTGATGCGACGTTGCGCAGCAGCACCAGCGTCTCGGCAAGAGGAAGGCCGATCACATTGGTGACACTTCCGTCGACTCGTTCGACGAAGCCCGCTGCTGCACCCTGAATGCCATATCCGCCGGCCTTGTCCTGCCATTCGTTGGCGGCCTCACCCGTCTCGAGGTACCAGTCGATCGCCCCGTCATCGAGGTCAGCAAAGGTCACCCTGGTGGTGACGAGGATCGAGCTGGAGCGGCGTGCGCCAGTCAACGGCACCGAAACGGTGACGCCGGTGTGCACCAGATGATCGCGGCCCGACAGCATTCGCAACATCCGGTAGGCATCGTCGACATCGAGCGGCTTCTCGAGGATCTCACCGTTGACCTCGACCGTGGTATCAGCAGCGAGCACGATGTCTGCGCTGCTGGCGAGTGGCGACTCCATGGCTGCCGCAGCTTTCTCGATCGACAGGCGGCGCACGTATGCCATGGGAGATTCGTCAGGCAACGGTGTTTCGTCGATATTCGCGGGCCGCACAGCGAAGCGCAGCCCGGCGCCTGACAGCAGCTTGCGCCGACGGGGCGAGCCCGAGGCCAGGACGAGCGGCGACGACAGGGCGAACACCTCAGCCGCCGGACAAGGCCATGACGTCGCCGTCGTCGGGGACGGTGACGTCGGTGTCGAGCGTCTCGCGGGCATTGGCGTCGAGCCAGCCTGCAGGGACGGCGACCTTGATCGGTCCGTTGGTGTGACCGCGCTTGATGCGCTCGCCACCTTCGACGATCTCGGCTGCCGAATCGAGCGTGGCGATGATGTCGTCGAGTTCCGCGAGCGAGCTGTTCGTCGAGAGACGACGACGCACCTCGGGTCCGACCGGGTAGCCGCTCATGTACCAGTTGGCATGCTTGCGGAAGTCGCGCATGGCGTGATCTTCGCCCATGTGGGCGGCAAGCAGCTTGGCGTGTTCGGCCATCACGTCACACACTTCACCCAGCGTTCGACTCGGGCGCACCGGTCGACCCGACATCGCATCGACGAGGTCGCCGAACAACCACGGCCGTCCGAGACACCCGCGACCGATGACCACGCCGTCACAGCCGGTCTCGTCCATCATGCGCACGGCGTCGTGCGCTTCCCAGATGTCGCCGTTGCCGAGTACGGGGATCGAGCCGACCGCCTGCTTCAACTCGGCAATCGCTTCCCACCGCGCCTCACCGGAGTAGTGCTGCTGCACCGTTCGGGCATGCAACGCAATCGAGGCAGCGCCTTCCTCAGCACAGATCTGCCCCGTACGGACGTGCATCAACCAGTCGTCGAAGAGGCCCATCCGGAATTTGGTGGTGACCGGGATGCCATACGGACTGGCGCTTTTCACCGCCGCGCGAACAATCGAGCGGAGCAACTCGGGTCGAGCCGGCACTGCCGCACCGCCGCCTTGGCGGGTGACCTTGGCGGCCGGGCATCCGAAGTTGATGTCGATGTGGTCAACGCGGCCGGCATCACAGAGGATGTGGACGGCCTTCCCCATGATCTCGGGATCCGAGCCGTAGAGCTGCTGGCTGCGTGGTTGCTCGCCAGGACCGAAGCTGATCATCCGTTCGGTCTTGGCGTTCTTGTGGACGACTGGCGTCGCCATCGCCATTTCGTTGACGTAGACGAGGCCGGGCGCGAACTTGCGGCACATCTCGCGAAACGGCGCGTTGGTCACACCCGCCATCGGGGCGAGCACCACGGGAGCCGACAGCTCATGGGTACCAATCGCAAACGTCATTGCCCGGAACGGTATCCGCCTCAACGCCACCGCGCTCGACCACGTGGTCTCCACCAGTTGACCGATCGCCAGCGACGAGACGCCGCCATTGGCGATGGCACTCCCGATGACAGCGCGACATATCGACCACGGCGCACACGCCGGCACCAGCCGCGTCGCTCGAGCGACCGCAGCGTGTCCGACACGCGTCGCCGTGGTGACATCTTCTGCCGCCCGTCGAGGTCGATCCCGTGAACCGCGTGGAGCCGATCAACCACATCGCTTGAGCTCAACTCGCGATCAGCCGCCAGCAGCACCACAAGAATGGCGCGCCGAAGGTCGAAATCTCTGACGCTGGTCTCCATATCCGCACAGTGGGGCGGCGGGAGATCACAGCGGAAGCCGGTCAGCCGGTCAGCCGGTCAG
>NZ_CAXCAM010000007.1:0-91747 GCF_963980585.1 uncultured Ilumatobacter sp. | reverse complement strand
AAAAAGGCTGCCACGAAGAAAGCTGCAAGCAAGAAAGCGGCAAGCAAGAAAGCGGTCGTGGACCCGGCGATTCCTCGGCCCAAGCAGACAGTGCCTCCGAAGCCCGCTCCGAAGCCCAAGAAGAAGACCGGCTCGCCGTTGTCACCGTTGTTGTCGAACGAGATCCCTGAGCAAGTTGAAGTTCCCAAGCCGCGCGGCACGAGCAAAGACGGCGTGTCCTACACCAAGGACTTCGACGTGAAGTTCCTGAAGTCGCAGCGGGACGAATTGCTGGCGCGTCGTGCGGCTGAACTCGCACGGGCCACACGTCTTGAAGATGAAGCCACCTCGATCATCGAAGACGGTGAAATGGGCGACGTGCAGTTCGACGACGAGGGTGGCGAGGGCGACACCATGGTTGTCCAGCGTGACCTCGACCGGCTGTTGTCAGGTCAGGCTCGCCAGACCATTGGTGATATCGATGAGGCGCTTGCCCGTATCGAGGCGGGAACGTATGGGTACTCAGTGGTATCGGGCAAGCCGATTCCGCGTGAGCGTCTTGAAGCCATTCCTGAGACCACCGTGTTGGCCGTCGAGAAGGTCAGCGGCGCCGGGTTCCGGTAGTCCGAAACACAACACCGCATCGTCATGGCAATTGCCCGCGCCGCATCTTGGCGGGCTCCTGTCTTGTTGGCCATGGTCGTCGTCGTCGTCGATCAGTGGACCAAGCACTGGGCAGTCACCGTCCTGGGTACCGATCGTGAGATCGAAGTGTTCTGGACGCTGCAGTTCAACCTTGCCTTCAACAGTGGCATGGCGTTCAGTCGTGGCGAAGGATTCGGGCCGGTCATTGCCGTTGCGGCAACCGCCGTCATCGTCTGGCTGCTGATTTCGCTGCGCACTGAGTCGAGTCGGCTCTCGACCGTCGGCATGGGCCTCGTCATCGGTGGTGCTGCAGGTAACCTGATTGATCGGCTGTTTCGTGGCGAAGCATGGCTCCGTGGCGCCGTGGTCGACTTCATTGACTTCCAGTGGTTTCCGATCTTCAACATCGCCGACATGGCAATCAACGTGGGAGCCGGCGTGTTGATCCTCAACACGATTCTGGTCAGCCGCCGAAAGCCTGACGAGGCCAGAGAAGATGAGATGGCATGAGTACCAGCATGATGACTGACGAGGTGCCTGCAGCGCTTGACGGCCAACGACTCGATCGCATTGTCGCCCTGATGGGCGACATCAGCCGGTCTGACGCCGCCGCTGCGATAGCGGCTGGGGGTGTCATCGTCGATGGTGGCGCCGCTTCGTCCGGCAAAGTTCGATTGACGGAAGGTCAGGTCGTCTCGCTTGATCCGGCGACGTTCCCGCAGGTCGAATTGCCGCGGGCCGATTCGTCCGTGGAGTTCGGTGTTGTGCACGAAGACGACCATGTCATCGTCGTCGACAAGCCGGCCGGTCTTGTGGTGCATCCAGGCGCTGGCAATTTGACCGGGACACTCGCCAACGGGTTGTTGGCCCGCTTCCCGGATATCGAAGGCGTTGGTGATCCGATGCGACCAGGCATCGTGCATCGCCTCGATGCAGGAAGCTCGGGGCTGCTGGTCGTCGCTCGCACCAACCACGCTGCTGAGTACCTGATCGATCAGTTTGCTGATCACACCTGTACTCGTCGTTACGAAGCGCTTGTCTGGGGAGTTCCGGATGCTCCGCACGGAATTATCGACGCGCCGCTCGGACGCAATCGGAACGACCCGCTCAAGATGGCGGTGGTTGCCCATGGCAAGTACGCACGGACCGACTACCGAGTCATCGGCACCTATTCGGAGCCAGCCGTTGTCTCTCGACTCGAATGTCGTCTCGAAACGGGCCGCACACATCAGATTCGCGTGCATCTGGCGTCAATCAATCATCCGTTGGTCGGCGACCCGGTCTACGGACAGCGCCGCCCAGACCTCGGTGTGCAACGTCCGTTCTTGCATGCCGCAGAACTTGCGTTCAATCACCCTGGCAGCGAGGAGCGAGTCACGTTCCACAGCCCGCTTGCGAGCGATCTGCAGGCTTGGCTCGACGCAGCGGTCGCATAAACACGCTTGTCGATTGCCGGCTGGTCAGTGTTGCTTGATCAGTGCCGGTGAAGTTGCGGCCAGGGTGCCTGGCCCTGCGCAATGGCAGCGATACCGGCCAAGGAGTAACCATCGAGGTGCTCACGCATGTGTGTACCAGCCTGGTTCCAGATCTCAAGCAGGACGCACTGACCCTCGTGGTCGCATGCACCGTCTTGGTGTGGCGCTCCGAAGTCGCCGACGGTGATTGGACCATCGACGGCCGAGACGATGTCGGACAGCATGATGTCCTCGGGTTCGCGGGCGAGAACGTAACCGCCGCCGACACCTCGCTTCGAGCGGACGAGCCCGGCGCCTTTGAGTGCAAGCAGGATCTGCTCAAGGTACGGCTGGGGGAGTGCGGTGCGCTCGGCGATGTCACGGACCGACGTCGGACCGACCTGATCGCGATGCAGCGACAGGCTGAGGAGCGCCCGGCAGGCATAGTCCCCTCGGGTCGAGATGCGCACAACGTCACCTTAACTCCAACAATTGGCCGCTGACCTTGTGGAAGAGAGGTCGTTCGTGGTCAACTTGGACAAGTGACTTCCACTTCCGGCGTCGGGCCGATCATTCCGGACTACGCGGGCGCCAATGTGCGGGGGATTGTCCCGGCCCTCCTCGGACCGTCGACGTGGTCGGCGGGAACGCTGCCGCGCTGGATGCCGAAGCCAGTCGTTGATTCCGAACAATGTGTCTTGCTCGTGCTCGACGGTCTCGGTTGGGATCAGTTTCAGACGCATTGGGACCTGATGCCGACGCTCTCGACCTTCGTCGGCCAATCGATTCACACGGTGGCGCCAACCACGACCGCCACCGCCCTGACCTCGATCACGACGGGCCTGACTCCTGGCGAGCATGGGCTGGTCGGATATCGCATGATGCTCGGTGGTGACGTGCTGAACGTGCTGCGATGGGCAGTCGATGACAAGATCGTTCGCCGGCAACAGCCGCCGCCTACAGTCCAGCCGTTCGATCCGTTCCTGGGCTATGCAGTTCCCGTGGTCTCGATGGCCGAGCTTGAGAACTCTGCCTTCAGTGAGGCGCATCTGCGTGGATCGACACCGGTTGGCTGGCGGGCACCGTCATCGATCGCGGTGACCGCTGCCGCGCAGATTGCGGCTGGCGAGCGCTTTGTCTACTGCTATTACGGCAGCATCGACAAGATTGCCCACGAACGCGGGTTTGGCCCCTACTACGAAGCAGAGTTACGGGCTGCGGACCGCCTGGTCGCTGACATGCTCGAAGCGTTGCCGTCCGGAACGTCGCTCATGATTACTGCCGATCACGGGCAGGTGCACGTTGGCGACAACATCATCCACCCGTCGGAGGAGTTACTGCGCGGTGTCACGGTGCAATCGGGCGAAGGCCGCTTTCGGTGGCTCCACACCTCGCCGGGAGCACAGATGGACGTCGCCCAGACCGCGACTGCCGAAGTTGGTGACACCGCCTGGGTGGTCACCAAGGAGCAAGTCATCGACGAAGGCTGGTTCGGTCCGACGGTTGCGCCGCCGGTGCGCGCTCGTCTTGGCGATGTCGCGCTCGTCGCTCGTGACGACGTGACGTTCCACGAGAATGCCGACTCCGGGATGTACCAGCTGATCTGTCGGCACGGCTCGCTCACGTCAGCGGAAGTCAACGTGCCGCTTGTGGCAGCAACCGCCTAGAACCACGGCAGAGAAAGAGTTTCATGTCAGACATCGAATCGACTCCCCTCGAGGAAGGCGCGCCAGAAGTGTTGCGTCCCGACGACGTCCAGGGCGAGCAGGTGGAGCCGGTCGGAGAGCCGCCGTCAGGCGAGGCCGTCACGCAGCCGGCCAAGGTGATGCGGATTGGTTCGATGGTGAAGCAGCTGCTTGAGGAGGTACGCAACTCGTCGCTTGATGAGGCGTCACGCGAGCGGTTGGCGGAGGTCTACGAGCGGTCGGTGATCGAAGTGTCCGAGGCGTTGTCGCCGGATCTGCAGGAAGAACTGCGATCACTTGCGCTGCCCTTCGAGCACGACGAGGTGCCGAGCGAGGCAGAGTTACGCGTCGCCAAGGCGCAGCTCGTCGGCTGGCTCGAAGGGCTGTTCCATGGAATCCAGGCCTCGATGATGGCGCAGCAGGCCATGGCGCAGGCTCAAATGGCCCAGCAGCAGCGTTCGCTCGCTGGCGGTCCGGTCATCCCGGGCCAGCAAGCCGAGCGTCCCGGCACCTACCTCTAGGAGCCTTCGAGAGCACCTGGTAGGTTCGAGAATCCCAACGCTGTAACTCGAAGAAAGCAGCGAAAGCATCTTCATGGCCGACTCCTTCACACACCTCCACGTCCACACCGAATTCTCGATGCTCGACGGAGCATCGCGGCTCGATGAATTGGTGGCCAAGGCGGTACAAGACGGGCAACCAGCGATCGGCATGACCGATCACGGCAACATGTACGGCACATTGGACTTCTACAAGGAGTGCAACAACCAAGGCATTAAGCCGATCATCGGGACCGAGGCCTACATGGCCCACGAGCACCGCAGCGAACGTCCGTCGCGTCGCGGCCGGGTTGACGATTCAGGTGGCGAAACCGAAGGTGGCAAGAAGCTTTACTACCACCTGATCTTGCTCGCCGAGAACAACGAGGGCTACAAGAACCTCATCCAACTCGCGTCGTTGGCATTCATGGAGGGGTACTACTACAAGCCCCGGATGGACTGGGAGCTCCTCGAGAAATACTCCGACGGGTTGATTGCCACGAGCGGGTGCCTCGGCGGCCACGTGCTGCAGTCGCTGCTCAACGGTGACGACAAAGGAGCGCTTGAAAAAGCCGGTCGGCTGCAGGACATCTTTGGCCGCGACAACTTCTTCATTGAAATCCAGGATCACGGAATTCAGGCACAGAAGGAGACCAATCCAAAGCTCCTCGAGATCGCCAAAAAAATCAAGGCGCCGCTGCTGGCGACGAACGATACGCACTACACGCACCAGGACGAACACGACGCCCACGACGCGCTGCTGTGCGTGCAGACCGGGTCGCTCATGTCTGATCAGAAGCGGCTGAAATTCGATGGCAGCGACCACTATCTCAAGACCGCCGCCGAGATGCGCTATCTGTTCCGCGAGATTCCCACCGCCTGTGACAACAGCCTGTGGATCGCTGAGCGGTCGAACGTCGAGATCGAATTTGGCAAGCCGCTGCTGCCGAACTTCCCGCTGCCTGACGGCTTTGTTGATGACGAGGCATATCTGCGCCACCTGACTCAGGTCGGCGCCGAGAAGCGGTGGGGCAAGGACGTCCCGTCGGAGGCCGTCGAGCGCCTTGCCTACGAGCTGCAGGTCATCTGCGACATGGGCTTCGCGTCGTACTTCCTCATCACGTGGGACCTCATCAAGTACGCCCGCGACAGCAACATCCGAGTCGGTCCTGGCCGAGGTTCTGCTGCAGGGTGTGCGGTCGCGTACGCGCTCTGGATCACCGATCTCGACCCGATCAAGTACGACCTCCTGTTCGAACGGTTCCTGAACCCGAGTCGCATCTCGATGCCCGACATCGATATGGACTTTGAGACCCGATATCGGGAAGACATGATCCGATACGCCGCCGAACGGTACGGCCGCGATCACGTGGCCCAGATCATCACGTTCGGGTCGATCAAGGCCCGCAACGCAGCGCGTGATGCAGCTCGCGTGCTCGGCTACCCGTACGGCGTCGGTGACAAGATCGCCAAGGCGATGCCGCCACTGGTCATGGGTCGCGACACCCCGCTCAAGTACTGCTTCGAACAGCATCCCAAGTACGCCGACGGATACAAGGCTGCTGCCGATCTCCGAGCGATGTACGACACGGATCCAGACATCAAGAAGGTCGTTGACGTCGCCAAGGGTCTCGAGGGGCTGAAGCGGTCCGACGGTATTCACGCCGCCGCGGTGGTGATCACCAAGGATCCGGTCACCGATTACGTCCCGATCCAGCGCAAACCCGAGGCAGGAGTCGACCCACAAGACGCACCCGTCGTCACGCAGTTCGAAATGCACGGCGTCGAGTCACTTGGCCTGCTGAAAATGGACTTCCTGGGTTTGCGCAACCTCGATGTCATCTCCGATGCCGAGTTCATGATCCGCGAGCGACACGACCCGTCATTCGACATTGAGCAGACGGCGCTTGATGACCCGAAGACATATCAACTCCTGTCGCGTGGCGACACGATCGGCATCTTCCAGCTCGAATCTCCGCCGATGCGTCAGTTGCTCAAGGCCATGGAGCCGACCACCTTTCCTGATATCGCCGCCGTGCTGGCGCTGTACCGGCCGGGTCCGATGTCGGTCAACATGCACTACGACTTCGCGGACCGCAAGAACGGTCGTCAGGAAGTCGAGTTTTTCCACGAGGACGCCAAGGAGGTGCTCGGCGACACGTATGGCCTGATGATCTATCAGGAGAGCGTGATGCGTGTTGCACAGAAGTTCGCCGGGTACTCACTCGCTGAAGCCGACAACCTCCGCAAGGCAATGGGCAAGAAGAGCCGCGAGGTCATGGCCAAGGCGCGCCAGGCCTTTGAGGACGGCGTCGTTGAGCAGGGCTACGGCGACGAGATGGGCCCGATGCTGTTCGACATCATCGAGAAGTTCGCTGACTACGCGTTCAACAAGAGCCACACCTTCGGGTACGGACTCATTACGTACCAGACCGCGTACATGAAGGCGCACTATCCGGTCGAGTACATCGCGTCGCTCCTCACGAGCGTCAAGAACAACCTCGACAAGGCAGCCACCTATCTGGCCGATTGTCGTTCGATGGGCATCAAGGTGCTCACTCCTGACGTCAATCGGTCGCTGATGAACTTCGGAGCGTTGTCGCCGGAGGAATTGCCGCCCGGAGTCACGGTGCCAGTCGGGAGCCCGGGAGCGATCACCTTCGGCCTCTCAGCCGTGCGTAATGTCGGCGAGGCTCTTGTGGAGTTGCTGATCGCTGAGCGCACAGAGAACGGGCAGTTCAGCGACTTCTACGACTTTGTGGAGCGGGTGCCCGAAGCGGTGCTCAACAAGCGAACCATCGAGTCGTTGATCAAAGGCGGGGGCTTCGACGCACTGGGGCACCCGCGCCGCGGACTGCTCACCGTGTTCGAACACATCATTGACACGACCGTCAAGCGCCGCCGCGAGCGCGAAAAGGGAGTGATGAGCTTGTTCGGCGACTGGGGTGACGGCGAAGCCGACTCCAGTGGTGACGGAGACAGCTTCACTGAGCGGACACCAATCCCCGACCTGCACTTCGACAAGAGTGAGCAGTTGCGCTTCGAAAAGGAGATGCTCGGTCTCTACGTTTCGGACCACCCCCTGTTTGGCGTCGAGGGGGCCTTGAAGCGCAAGGTCGAACATGCCCTGATCGACCTGCCGAACATGGAAGACGGCACGCCAGTGGTCGTGGGTGGTGTGATCACCAACCTGGCGCGCAAGTTCACCAAGAAGGGTGACCAGATGGCGGTCTTCCTGCTGGAAGACCTCGACGCATCGATCGAGGTGACGATCTTCCCGCGGACTTTGGCCGAGCAGGGCCACAAGCTCGAAGACGACCTCATCGTCTCCGTGAAGGGTCGGCTTGACCGGCGCGACGAGTCGCGTTTCGGCATCATCGGGCAGACAATCACGGTGCTCCATGGGCTCGATGACGGGCCAGCTGTGCCGCTCCGTCTGCGCATGCCGTCCACGTCGCTTGACGAGCTGAAGATCCAGCGCCTGAAGCGCATTCTGAAGGAGCATCCGGGCGATTCAGTGGTCATGGTGGACATCGGAATGGGCCAAGTCTTGAAGCTGGCTGACGAGTTCCGTGTCGATGTGGATCGGTCGGTCGGCGAGTTGCGGATGGCCTTCGGGCACGAAGCCGTCCTCCTCTAGCCGATTCCCAGTGTAGAATGGGAACGATGGCTCTTGAAGTTTCGACCAACGACGCCTCCGCATTGACGGACACCGACCTCGACGAATTGGCGTCGATGGAAGAGGCCTTCAGCGCCGGATCGCTCTCGAAGGCCAAAGAAGACTGGGTCCTCATCACGACGGCTCGCTTCGGTGATGCTCTGCATGGCTTCACGTTCTCCACGCTCGAACGCATCGGAGGCACTCCATGTGTGCTCATCGGGCTGATGAGCGTCAAGCGCTCGTCGAAGCGTGACCAGGTACTGCGCGGCCTGATGAGCGAGGCATACCACCGGGCGCTGATGGCATTCCCCGACGAGGACGTCGTTGTGGGCTGTCGCTTCGTCAATGCTGATTCTGTGGTGGCGTTGAAGGATCTCGACGATCTCACGCCGCGTCCCGACAACGACGCCGTCGGCGAAGAACGTGCCTGGGGTCGACGCTTGGCCAAGCGCTTCGGTATCGATGGCAAGTATGACGCGAAGTCCTTCATCTCGAAGGCTGGCGCGCAAGACGGTTTCCTAGACTTTGAGTCGGCCAAGCCTGAGAAACTCGATCCTGATGTCGTCGAGATGTTCGATGCTGTGCCGGTCGACAAGGGTGGCGTCATGGTGGTCTATGGCTGGACCATGGCCGAAGATCTGCAGAAGCTCGGTAAGCGCTGAGCGAGTTCACGCACGTCGTTCGCTCGCGGCGGATGACGCGGGCGTTCTCGACTGAGTCGGTTGATCCGGCTGTTGTCGATTCTCTCGTCGATCTTGCATCTCGAGCCCCCAGCGCCGGCAAGACGCAGGGTTGGCATCTCGTTGTGCTCGAAGGCGAGCAGACGAAACGGTTTTGGGATATCTCGCTGCCCGCAGCGAAGCGTGCGTCTTTTCGGTGGACACACCTGCTTGACGCTCCGATTATTGCGCTGCCGTTGGCGGATGCCAGTGCGTACACGGCCCGCTACGCCGAACCTGACAAGGCTCGGACCGGACTCGGAGTGGGAGCCGACGCCTGGCCGGTGCCATATTGGACGATCGACACGTCGATGTCGGTGATGACGTTTCTGCTGGCTGCGCAGAACGCTGGCCTCGGCGCCCTGTTCTTCGGCGTATTCCACAACGAAGTCGCGCTGCGCGTTGAACTTGGTATCCCTGACGACCTCGAATTGCTCGGTGCGATCGCGTTGGGGCACCGCCTGGACGATGAGAGTGGGCTTGGCCGAAGCTCCAATCGGGAGCGCCGGTCACCGGACCAGATCATCCACCGCAACGGCTGGTGACGCTGGTTGGCCTTCCGGATCCGATGGTGCTCAGGCTGGGGCTTGACTCGCTTCGCTCGGCGGGGCCGGGTCTTGTCCATTCGGAGTCGCTGCCGGGGTGCCGGGCATCGAGAGACGTTTGCCTGTGAGAACTTCAGAGAAGCCTTCGACGGTGTCCTGCGGCAACTGGCAGACGTGGTCACGGCAGACGTAGACATAACCTTCGGCGCGGCCCTCCCACAATGGCGAGTCGTACGGCTCGCCCCAGGCCAGCACCGTGTCGGGACGCCAGATCGACTGTGCCATGCGCAAGATGTCGGGACGGTCGCCGACGATGACGACCTCGGTCGTGCCGCGACGGCGAAGGTCGGCGGCAATGAGTGCGTTGGAGTACATACCGATGCCTTGATCGACCTGAGTGTTGAGCAAGTGGAGGATGCGGTCAGCTTGGTTGGCATAACGCTGTTCGCCGGTCAGACCGGCAAGCCGGTAGAGCGCGACTGCTGCAGTGGAGTTGGCTGACGGCAGGGCGTTGTCCTTGAGGTCCTTCTGGCGGACGATCAACTCTTCGGCGTCTTCGGCTGTGGTGTAGAGCCCGCCATTCACTGGGTCCCAGAACCAGTCGAGCATCGTGTCAGCGGTCTCGATCGCGGCAGTGATCCAACGTGCCTCGCCGGTGCACTCAGCGAGTCGTGTGAACGCGTCGACGAGCGCGGCGTGATCGCCGGCGAGTGCATCGTGGCGAGCTCGGGGTTCGCCGTCGGCGTGCCAGCTCCGATGCCATCGGCCGTCTGGCTTGCGGAGCTCACGCAGGAGGAACTCACCGTTGCGAACTGCAGCGTCGCGCCAGTCGGAGTTGTTAAACACTGATGCAGCCTCGGCGAGCGTCGAAAGGAACAACGCATTCCACTCGGTGAGGATCTTGTCGTCGAGACCGGGGCGGCGGCGCTCGTGTCGAGCTTGCGCCATGCGGAACGTGGCATAGTCGATTTCCTTCGGACGCTGCAACACTCCGCGGGCTTGCATCCGGTTCGGGATGGAGCGGCCACCGCTCTCGGCCCAGTTGCCTTCGTCGGTGATGTCGAACCACTCGATGGTCGCATCGACGATGGCAGGTTTGACGTCGGGCATCGCGGCGCGAACCTCGTCGGGCGTCCAGGTGTAGAAGAGGCCTTCGACGCCGTTGCCGTTTTCGTCGGGGGAGTCAGCGTCTTCTGCCGAGTAGAAGCCTCCGTCAGGATGCTGCAGCGTTGTGAGCACGTAACCGATCGTCTCGCCGAGCACTTGCCTCCACTGCTGTTTGCCGAGCACGATCAGGCCGTGGAGGTAGGTCTTGCACAGGAGGGCCTGGTCCGACAGCATTTTCTCGAAGTGCGGAACGAGCCATTCACGGTCGACCGAGTAGCGGGCGAATCCGCCTCCAATGTGGTCGTACATGCCGCCGGAGCACATCGCATCGAGCGTCGTGACAATGATGTTCTGGGCTGCCTCAGCACCATTGCTCATGTAGGCGCGGAGCATGAGCTCAAGGTTGAAGCTGGACGGGAACTTGGGTGCCTGACCGAAGCCGCCCCATTCAGGGTCGAAGGCTTTGCCGAGGCCCTGGACGGCGTTGTTGAGCTGCTCGACGTCGGGAAGGTCGTCGCCAGCCTTCAGTTCGCTGCTCGCAGAGATTGCCTTCACGAGCTGATCGACGTTTTTGCGCACGTCTTGTTGGCGAACGGTCCAGATACCCCCATCACCGTTCTCGCCATCGCCGTTGATGGCATCAAGCAGCTTGAGGAACGGTTCCTTCGGGTAGTAGGTGCCGCCGTAGAACGGTTCGCCGTCGGGCGTCATGAAGACGGTCATCGGCCAGCCGCCTCGGGCGGTCATCGCCTGCACGGCATCCATGTAGAGCGCGTCGACGTCGGGGCGCTCTTCGCGGTCAACCTTGACGTTGACGAACAGCTCGTTCATCCTCGCCGCCACCTCGTTGTCTTCGAAGCATTCATGGGCCATCACGTGACACCAGTGGCATGCCGAGTACCCGACCGACAGCAACACCGGCACGTTGCGTTCTCTTGCGGCAGCAAAGGCGTCTGGTCCCCAGGCGTACCAGTCGACCGGGTTGTCCCTGTGTTGGCGCAGGTAGGGCGAAGTTTCGTCGGCAAGCCGGTTCATGCGAAGCAGGGTAACGGCGACCTGGTCTGCCACGCCCGCACAATGGTCACCCAGTTCAGCTCGATTCAGGCTGCGGCTGGGGCAGCAGACGGTTGGTGTGCAAGCTGGTCGTGTTGGTCAGCCAATACGTCGGGTTGGCACCAGCGGTGCAGTCTGCCGTCGGGGAGAAACACTCTGAGTTCTCGGGTGCTCGGGTCGAGTTGAAATCGCCATCAGCCCTCGTGCGTTCGACGGTGGTGATAGTCGCATGGCGCTCGCGTTGTGTGCGCCGCTGTCCCGGACCTTCGGGGCGCGTTGTAGAGCGTCACCTCTGTGCCAACCTCGGCGTTGGCTCGACAGAGAAGCAGCATCGCGATGGGGCGTCGAGGGGGTGCCTTCCAGCCGCATTGCTCCCACACCATCATGCAAAGGTGTGTTGTCATGCCGAAGATGACCGACACCGAAGTCGCCGCGTTCCTCGCCGAGCGACGCCATCTGTTGCGCGTGGCGACCGTCGACGCTGACGGCATGCCCCGCAATGTGCCGATCTGGTACATCATCGACGCGAACCGCATCGTGTTCACGCCGCGTTTGCATTCGGTCTTCTTGGCGAACATGATGCGGAATCCGCGCGTCGGACTGACGATCGACGAAGCCGACCTCCCGTATCGCAAGGTCACAGTGCAGGGGTTCGCCGAACTGCTGCATCCTCCCGGAGCCGATGACGAGTGGCGTGATCTGTACCGGGCAATCGCAGCTCGCTACGTGTCACAAGAAGCGGCCGACGACTACGTCCTCAACACGATTGACCAACCACGGGCCTTGCTCGGGGTCGCGCTCGATGATGCAACGAGTCGCGTCTCGTGTTGGAGAATGCCGGTCGGCGACGAGGCGGCTTCGGGTATCTGGGCACGTCGCTACTTCCTCGATGGAACTGCAATGGCAGCCGTCGCCGACGGCGACACCCCAACCAGTCGAACCTGACCCGATTCGCCTCACTGCCGGGGAATTGTGTGGGTTGGGGGCCACCGAAGGGCGCCATTTGACGCGGCCTCTGATCGTGTTCGACTCACGGTTCGCCGACGCGATCATCGTGCGTTCGATATGGCCCTGATTGAGACTGGTGGTGCCTTTGGCACTCAGGTGATGGGCGGATGGAACTGGGTGTTTCCGCCGGTATCGAACCGATGCGGAGGTGGCTGACGGAACTTGGCACCTGCTAGAGATCCGTCAGCTCTGTTTCACAATGATGCAGCCAATCACCTGCGCCCACCGCGCTCGCACAGAAACGCTCAGGAGATGCTCAGGTGTTTCTCCTCGATCTCTTCCTCGAGGGACCAACTGATGCGGATGGTCAGCTTCTGGCGATCCGGACCGCGCGGTCGCGCTCGCAGGACTGCTTGCGATCATGATGGGCATCCTGCTGCTGGTCGCAGGGGTTCTGCATCTGGGGTTCGTCGTCGACCTGCTTTCGAAGCCCATTCGCGTCGGGTACCTGAACGGCATCGCGGTTGTCGTGATCGTCGGCCAACTCCCCAAGCTCCTCGGTTTCACCATTGAGTCGGACTCATTCGTCGGCAACATGCGCGCCACGGCCGAAGGCATGTCTGATGGGCTGGTCAACTCGACGGCGATGTTGATCGGCCTGGCATCGCTCGCGTTGATCGTCGGGTTGCGTCTCTTCTTCAAGCGTGTTCCAGCGGTGTTGATCGCTGTCGCTGGGGCGATGATCTGGGTTGCCGTCACGAGTGCGAACGATGAAGTGCCGGTTGTCGGAGCCCTGCCGCGCGGCTTGCCCGCTCCTGCCTTGGGTGGCCTGAGCTGGGGCGATGTGGCTTCGCTCATTGGCCCGGCCCTGGGTATTGCGCTGATCGCTTTTGCGGACACGGGCGTTCTGTCTCGGGTATTCGCTGCGCGTCATGGCGAGACGGTCAGTGGCAGCCATGAGATGCGCGGAATCGGTCTGTCCAATATCGCGAGTGGAATGTTCGGAGGGTTTCCAGTGTCGGCGTCTTCGTCGCGCACGCCGGTGGCAGAGCAGGCAGGAGCGCGCACGCAACTTGTCGGAGTCACCGGAGCGCTGTTGATCGTTGGTTTTGTGTTCGTCGCTCCAGGGCTCACCAACTACTTGCCCTCGTCAACGCTTGCGGCGGTCGTCATTGTCGCGGCCGGTGGTCTCATCGACGTGCCCGCCGTTGTTCGGCTGATGAATGTCAATCCGATCGAGGGATTGTTGTCGATAGCGGCATTTCTGGGCGTGGTGTGGGTGGGGGTGCTCGAGGGCATTGTCATCACGATCGGTCTGTCATTCGTTGCGTTCGTCAACGAGGCCTGGCGGCCTTACCGCGCAGAACTGGTGCAGATTCCTGGAATGCGTGGGTACCACGACCGAAGCCGTCATCCGGAGGGTCACCGCATCGACGGCATCGTGATCCTGCGATTTGACGCGCCGCTGTTCTTTGCCAACGGTGGCATGTTCACCGATTACGTGCGATCGGTGGTGGCCGCTGGTCCTGAAGTCACCACCTTGATCCTTGCGGCCGAGCCGATCACTGACATCGACTCGACCGCCGTTGATGATTTGGTCGAACTCGACGACTTCCTCGCCAACGCCGGCATCACGTTCCTCATTGCCGAGATGAAAGGTCCGGTGAAAGATCGTCTCGCGCGTTACGGACTCGATCGTCGCTTCGGTCCTGAGCGATTTGCCCCAACGGTCGGTGCCGCTGTCGATGCGGTGCTTGGCCACGAACGTGATGACATCGGAGAACCGTCAGACCGGAGTTGACCAAGAAGTACGGAGGATCGGCCGGTTTCGCGTCAGGAAGGTGAGAGGTCGGCGCTCTCCCTCAGATGAAGATGTCGCGGGTGTTGTAGTCGCGAAGCACGCGCTCGTAGGTGTCGTCGTTGTACCGATAGTCATGTTCAAGACCGACGAACGGCGCGTACCGGAAGCGGGATTCTCCCGGGTAGTGCTGCGACCGAGCATCAATCGCCGTGGCGATCACCGCTGACCGAATAAAGATCCGCTCCTCGTCGTAGAGGTCGGCTTGGCCGGGGACGTCGGCCTTGTACTGAAGCTTGCCTTCGACGCCGAGCACTGAGGATCGCCGATGAAATCCGAAGGTGATGGAGAGACGCGGGTCTGGCGATGAGTTCACGAACGAACCGTGGAGTAGTTGACGGTTGACGATGGTGACGTCGCCCGCGACGCAGACGAGTGGAACGGCGCCGGGTAGCCGCTCATCACCGCCGTTGTCGGACACCAGACCGCTGACGTTGATTCGCCCCGACTTGTGGGTGCCCGGCATCACCCACAGCGCATTCGCTGCGGTCGTGCGGTGGAGCTGTACCTGGAAGTTGAACCCGTGAATGCTGTCGTCCCAGTCAGGACTCTCCCAGTGTGTGGCCCCATCCTGATGCCATGACACCGCCCCGCCCAAACCCGGTTGCTTCACGAAAATGACATCGTTGTACGGGACGAAGTCAGCGCCGTTCAGCGCAGCGGCCACGCCCAGTAACTGGGGGTGTCCGTAGAGGCGGAGACCAGCAGGAATTGCTTGACAGACGCCGGAGATCAGATGCACGACGTACTCCGGTGCGTCAGCGTCAGCGGCTGGTTGCTCCATCTGTGTCGGGTGCCGTCCCGCTAGGAGTCTGGTGCCACCCCACGGGTCAGAGAGTGGCTTGATGAACAAGAAGGGATCGATCGCGAGGTCTCGTCCAAATGCAGGTCGGCCCGTAGCATCGTGCTCCGCGCGTGGCCGAACAGGGGCTCGACTGAGGAGGTCGTCCACGCCGACTCGCAGTTCTTCGAGCTCGGTGGACTCGATGACGCCCTCGAAAATGTAGAAGCCGTGTGTCGAGTATGCGTCGAGAATGTCACTGGCAAGCCCACCGTCCTCGTCGAATCGAAGAGGACCCCGATTTCCAATCTCGTTGGCCAACCGCTCACCTCTGTCGCAGTAGTCGACCATCTTTGCTGCATGCTCAGCTCGCGTCTCCATGCCCCGAACCTACGGAGATGTGAGGCCTCGTTCAAGATTCGATGTCTCTCTTTCTCTCCAGCGAGCCCGAGTCGGCCGGGGACTGGTTCGCTGGGCTGCACCAGACAGCCCGTCGCCTGCGGGAGATATCGTCAGTCGTCGCACACCACCACTTACTTGGGCTTACACCACTACTGAGTGAGGACCTCCAATGACCTTTGAATCGACCGGGCCAAACGATGTCGTCCGCATGACGGCACCGAATCCACCGCTACAGGTGGTGACCTCTGAGTTCGTCGGCGACCTTCAGTTCGAGAACGAATACCCAACGGATGCAACGGTGGACAAGCTGTTCGACCATCTCGATTTCCAGCGGGGCTGTCAGGCGTTTCTGCGCAATATCACCGCGTCGTCGATGTATTCGTTCCGTGCAGGCTTGCGGCGAGACTTGGGAGTCACGTCGGCGAGCCAACTCGTTGTCTGGGAGGACCAGTTCGATGCCCGGTCGCTGCTGCTCACGCCGAACTCCGAAACGGTCTACGGCATGACCTACCTCGACCTGAAAACCGACGGCCCGACGGTGGTCGAGGTGGCCCCAGGGATCCTGGGGTTGGTCAACGACATGTGGATGCGCGAAACAACGAACATCGGCCCGGCCGGACCCGACCAGGGCCGAGGCGGTCGATTCCTGTTCTTGCCCCCCGGCTACGACGGTGAACTTCCCCCGTATGGCTTCCACATCTGCCCGTCGGAGACCTTCGGGCTGTGGCTCTTGCTTCGTGGCATGCGCACACCTGATGGCTCGTCGGCCGAAGCCGTGGCGCTGCAACGGCAGACGCGCATCTATCCGTTGGCTGAGATGGACGAGCCTCGTCAGACCGAGTTCGTCAACGCCTCTGGTCAGGACCTCGACACGATCCATCCGATCGACTTCCGTTTCTTCGAAGACCTCGCCACCCTCGTGAACGAAGAACATCCGGACGCAATCGATGCCGAGACAGCGGGCATGTTGGCCACCCTCGGGATCGCTCACGGCGAGCCGTTCAGCCCCGACGACCGCATGACCCGGATACTGACTGAATCGGCCAAGGTCGGCTCGGCGATGGCGCTCGCCACGAGCTACCGAACCCGACTTCCACTTCAGCGTTATGACGACCGCCAGTGGATCGAGATCGGCAACACCGGCTATCCCTACTACGAGCAGGACGGCCACACCATGCTGTCGGGCCTCAGTCTGATGGGTTGGTTTGCCACAGGTTCCTCCATTGCCATGGTGACCCCGCCACCGGGCAAAGGTTCGGCATACATCTGGACCTACAACGACGGTAACGGCGAGTGGCTCGACGGTGCCCGCACGTACGAGTTGAACCTTCCACCGGGAGTCCCCATGGCTAACTTCTGGTCGGTTGTGATTTACGACGTGTGGACTCGGTCGATGCTCGCCAATGGTCAAGCAGCACCGAGTCTCAACAGCTTCGCCGAACTCGACACGAACGACGATGGTTCAATCACGATCACCTTCGGTCCGGAGCAACCCGCTGAGGGGGAGTCGAACTGGATCCGCACGATCCCGGGCAAGGGCTGGTTCACGATCTTTCGGCTCTACGGTCCGACCGACGGCTACTTCGACCACAGCTGGAAGCCCAGCGACATCACCCCTGCCTGAACGCGGACGACATCGCTGGAACTGGAGGCACCGCGACCTCCACAACTCGCTGCGAACCGGTCTGGGAGCAGCTGTGGGCACGTCCAACAACTCGCTAGCGTCGGGCCTATGAGCATCATCGGGTGGATCGCCGTTGGATTAATTGCCGGCGGTCTGGCTCGGTGGATCGTCAAGGACGACCGCAGTGGCTGCATTTACACGATGATCGTCGGTGTACTCGGCGCGATGATCGGCGGCTGGCTCATGTCGATGATCGACAGCAGTGGCGTCGACGAGTTCTCGCTGCGCAGCATTGGTGTTGCCGCGATCGGCGCGGTGTTGTTACTGCTGGTGTTGCAGGCGATCGCTGGGCGCGGACCGAGGAACGCCGGCTAGAAGAGGGCGGACTTACACGCCAGTTGCGTGGAAGCCGCCGTCGACGTGGATGATCTCGCCCGTGGTCTTGGGGAACCAGTCGGACAGCATTGCGACGACGGTGCGCGCAACTGGCTCTGAGTCGTTGACGTCCCAGCCGAGAGGTGCGCGTCCATCCCAGACGTCCTCAAACTTGGCGAAACCAGGAATTGACTTGGCAGCCATCGTGCGGATCGGTCCGGCGGCGACCAGATTGCAGCGGATGCCCTGCGGGCCAAGTTCCTTGGCTAAGTATCGAGACACGCTCTGCAGCGCGGACTTGGCGACACCCATCCAGTTGTAGGCCGGCCAGGCCACTGAGTTGTCGAAGTCAAGGCCGACGATCGAACCACCATTTCCCATGAGAGGAACGAATGCATCGGCGAGCGCCTTGAGCGAATAGGTCGACACATGCATCGCAATGGCGACGTCATCCCACGGGGCATCCATGAAGTTGTCGCCGAGGCACGATTCCGGAGCGAAACCCACTGCGTGAAGCACACCGTCGACTCGGCCCCATTTCGCCGCAAGCGCATCGCTGACAGCGACGCCGTGTTCAGGAACGGTCACGTCGAGTTCGAACACCTCGATATCGGAGCCGTCGGGGTTCGTGCCGAGTTTGCGTGCTGTGCGCTGCGTTAGACGCAGCGCGCGCCCGGCGCCGGTGAGCACGACGTTGGCGCCCTGTTCCTGCGCGATTTTCGCCACCCCAAATGCAAGTGACGCGTCCGTCAGGACGCCGGTGATCACGATGTTCTTTCCGTCGAGCAGACCCATGACCCGCAAGCTAGCCCGATCATCGACTGTGACACGCGTTGCGAAGGCGGGGGAGTAGCCGTGCCGTGTGGCACCCTGTCGCCATGTCGGGAATGAAACGTCAGTCGTCGGGGGTTGACAAATGTCCGTGAAGCAAACAATGCAGCTCTACGACACCGCTCGTCGCACCATCGTTCCGTTCGAGCCCGGCGATGAGGTGCTGATGTACACCTGCGGCATCACGCCGTACGACGCCACGCACCTGGGGCACGCTGCCACGTTCATCGCATATGACATCCTGCAGCGCCGCCTCATCGACATGGGCCACACGGTCAAGTGCGTCCGCAATGTGACCGACGTTGACGATCCGTTGTTCGTGAAGGCGCGTGAACTCGGTGTGCATTACCTCGACCTGGCGGCTTCGGAGGAAGCTCGCTTCGAGCGCGACATGGTCGCGCTCAACGCGCTCCCCGTCGCATCGAGCCCGCGAGCCTCCTCGGCGATCCCTGACATCCGAGGCTTCATTGGCATGGTGCTCGATCGTGGCTTTGCATACGAAGCGGGTGGCTCCGTCTACTTCGACGTCTCGAAGTTCGACTCGTTCGGATCGATGAGCGGCTACTCCGAAGAGGAGATGCTCGCCTACGCAAAAGAGCGCGGAGGAAACATCGAGGATCCGAACAAGCGATCCCCGCTCGACTTTGTGCTGTGGCATCCATCTGCAGACGACGAACCGGCTTGGGACACGATGTGGGGTGCTGGTCGTCCCGGCTGGCACATCGAGTGTTCGGCGCTTGCGTTGCGCGAGCTCGGCACGACCATCGACTTGCACGGTGGCGGCTCAGACTTGATTTTTCCGCACCACGAATCCGAACGGGCACAGTCCGAGGCGGCCACCGGTGAGCAGTTCGTCAAACACTGGATGCACACATGCATGATCTTCATGGACGGCGAGAAAATGTCGAAGAGCCTCGGCAATCTCGTGTTTGTCGACGCATTGCGCGAGACCTACGACCCGCGCTCAATCCGACTCGCGATCATCGAACACAACTACCGCGTCGACTGGCACTGGGCCGATGACCTGATGCCGCGCAACGCAGCTCGTCTGGAGAAGTGGCTCGCGAACGCTCGACCGAATCCAAGCTTGCTCGAAGTCGTGCGCGAACGTCTCGACGACGACCTCGACACGCCCGGTGCGATTGCCGCCATTGATGCCGCAGCGACTGCCGGCGAGGGGGTTCTCGAATCGGCCGCACTGCTCGGCGTTGACCTCACCTGACTCACACGAAATCTGATTCACACGAAGTTCACCGAGCCGCCTCCGAAGCGCGCGGTACCTGTTCTAATGTCGCTCTCATGAGCGAAGGCCCCGGCGCAGGGACGCTGCAGCGAAGAGTTCGCAAGGTGGGCGCTCCGCTCGTCACGCGTTTGTGGGACCTCGACGTGTCTGGCCTCGAACAGTTGCCCTCCGATGGACCGGCGATTTTGTGCCCCAATCACATCTCGTTTCTCGACTCGGCATTGCTCACGTTCACGCTGCCGAGAAACATCTCTTTTGTCGGCAAAGCCGAGTACATGGACTCATGGAAGACCAAGTTCCTGTTTCCCGCGATGGGCATGATCCCCATCGACCGGACGGGTGGAACCAAGAGCGCCGCAGCGCTCGATGCCGCTGAAGCTGTGCTCCGGCGCGGCGAGCTGTTCGGGATTTACCCGGAAGGGACGCGGAGCCGCAACGGGTCGCTCGGAAAGGGGAGGACGGGTGCGGCCCGACTGGCCATGACTGTTGGATGCCCGATCTACCCGGTCGGCATCATTGGCACCGACGAGATTCAGCCGCCCGACGCCAAGGCGCCGAAGCTCCGCAAGCGCGCCGAGATCAAGATCGGTCGTCCGGTCAAACCGGAGCGATACATGAATCGCGGGGCGGAGCACCTCGCCTGGCGATCGATGATCGACGAAGTAATGTTTGAGATCCGCGAACTGTCCGGCCAGGAGTACGTCAACCGATACCACGGTGACGAAGCCGACTCCGAGCCCACCGTGACGGCACACGTCGGTCATGTCACCGACGCCGTGCCCGCGGAACGCGAACTCGTCGCTGTAGCGGACGGCTGATCTGAAACCGTCCGCCTGTGCGGCGACGTGCGCTTCTATCCTGAACGTCCCATGTCGAACATCACCATCTCGCTTCCCGACGGTTCAAGCCGAGAGCTGCCTGGAGGGTCGACAGCGCTCGACCTCGCAGCATCCATCGGGTCCGGTCTGCGCAAGGCAGCCGTCGCTGCAAGCATCGACGGCGTCGAAGCCGACCTGACCGTCCCGCTCGTCGACGGCAACGTCGTGGCGCTGATCACCAACGACACCGACGCCGGACGGCACGTGCTGCGTCACTCGACGGCACACGTACTGGCCCAAGCGGTGACGCAGCTGTATCCCGGCGCCAAGTTCACGATTGGCCCTGCCATCGAGAACGGCTTCTACTACGACTTCGACTTGCCTGACGGCAAGACCTTCACCGATGACGACCTGGGAGTCATCGAGAAACAAATGAAGGAGATCGTTAAGCAGAACCAGCCATTCACGCGTTCGGAACACTCGATGGCCGAAGCAAAGGAACTGTTTGCAGATCAGCCGTACAAAGTCGAGATCATCGAGCGCGTCGAGTCAGCAGACGCAGATGCAGAAGATGCAGGCGAAGTGTCCGGCGATGGGATCATCAGCGCCTACCGCAACACCGACGAATTCATCGACATGTGTGTCGGCCCGCACGTGCCGAGCACGGGCAAGCTTGCATTCTTCAAGTTGCAGCGCGTCTCGGGCTCGTACTGGCGTGGCAACGAGAAGGGTCCACAACTCCAACGTGTCTACGGCACAGCCTGGGAAAGCAAGCAGGCGCTCGCAGGGCACCTCCACCAGCTCGAAGAAGCCTTAAAGCGCGACCACCGCAAGCTCGCTGTCGAGCAAGATCTGCTCAGCTTCCCGAGCAAGCTCGGTGGCGGCCTCGCGGTGTGGCACCCGAAGGGTGCAACCATCCGCAAGCTAATGGAGGATTACAGCCGCCAGCGTCACGAGAACGGGGGCTACGAGTTCGTTTACACGCCACACCTCGCCAACGCGAACCTGTTCGAGACATCCGGTCACC
Organism: uncultured Ilumatobacter sp.; assembly: GCF_963980585.1. Taxonomy (NCBI): domain Bacteria; kingdom Bacillati; phylum Actinomycetota; class Acidimicrobiia; order Acidimicrobiales; family Ilumatobacteraceae; genus Ilumatobacter; species uncultured Ilumatobacter sp. The sequence goes on along the minus strand of NZ_CAXCAM010000007.1, from coordinate 70,453 downwards.
TCGACTTCTACGCCGACGGCATGTACCCGCCGATGGAGATGGACAACGGGACGTACTACCCGAAGCCGATGAACTGCCCGATGCACTGTCTCATCTTCGACAGCCGTCAGCGCAGCTATCGCGAACTGCCGCTCCGACTGTTCGAACTCGGCACCGTTTATCGCTACGAACGGGCGGGGACATTGCACGGTCTGATGCGGATCCGGGGCTTTACGCAGGACGACAGCCACATCTATTGCACGCAGGAACAACTCGCCGGCGAGGTGGCCGGTTTGCTCGACTTCGTGCTGTCGGTCCTCCGCGCATTTGGTTTTGACGAGTTCACGTTCAATCTGTCCACGCGTGACCCCGAGAAGTCGGTCGGCACCGACGAGATCTGGGAGACGGCGACGACCGCACTGCGTGACGCGCTCGACTCACACGGCCTGGAGTACGCCGTTAAGGAAGGCGACGCAGCGTTCTACGGCCCGAAGATCGACATCGACGTGCGCGACGCAATCGGCCGGTCGTGGCAGCTATCGACCATTCAGGCTGACTTCCAGCTTCCCGAGCGTTTCGACCTTGAATACGTTGGCGCCGACAACAACCGGCACCGGCCGATCATGTTGCACCGTGCGCTCATGGGATCGATCGAACGCTTCTTTGGCGTGCTCGTTGAGCATTACGCTGGGGCCTTCCCCACGTGGCTGGCGCCTGTGCAGGTGCGCGTCCTTCCGGTTGCGACGCCGCACGAGGAGTACGCCCACGAAGTCGTCGACCGACTGCGCTCCGCTGGTGCCCGGGTCGACATGGTCGCCGCGGACGATGGCCTGGGTAAGCGAATTCGTAACGGCAAGGTGGAGAAGCTCCCATACGTGCTGGTGGTCGGTGACGACGACGTCGCCGCGCGCACCGTCGGCGTGAACGTTCGCGCTGATATGCAGAGCGAGGGCGCTCCGGATGTTGAACGTGACGTGCCGCTCGATGACTTCGTCTGCCGTTTTGAGGGCGAGGTCGCCGAAGCCACCGACGCAGCGCTGCAGGCCTGATGCTTGACCGCATTTGGTCGGGTTGGCGGGCTGCGTACGTGACTGACGCGCCCTCCCGTCAGGACGGCCATGATGCCGCAGGGAGTGTCTTCACACAACTCCTGAATTCGGGAGCGCCAGACGAGGAGACGCACATCGTCTACCGCGGCAAGCTCGTCTTCGCTGTCTTGAACATCCATCCCTACACGTCGGGCCATGTACTGGTCTTGCCGTACCGGGAGGTGGCCGACCTCAACGACCTGACGCCGGACGAGACAACCGAACTCTGGGCCACCGTGAGCGCAACGGTTGATGCGGTCCGCTCCGCGTATGCCCCCGATGGTGCGAATGTGGGGCTCAATCTCGGTCGTGCTGCGGGAGGCTCGGTCCCGACGCACCTCCACGTGCACGTCGTGCCTCGTTGGACCGGCGACTCGAACTTCATGTCGTCGATCGCCAACGCTCAGACTCTTCCCGAAGCCCTCGAAGTGTCGGCTGGTCGCCTTCGAGCAGCATTCGGCCGACATCTGCCGGCTGATGCGTAGGCTGACGTGGTGACGACCGACGATCAGATCGACGAACTTCCCGACGACCTCAATCCCGCAGGATTTGTCGGCGCCTACCTCTTTCCCGACAACAGTCGTCGGCGCTGGCCCGGAGTCATGTACCTCGGATTCGCTGCCATCATCGCGGCGGTCTACTTCCTCGCCAATGACGCGGCAGTGGTCAACGCTGGTTGGCTGGTCGCAGCGGTCGTGCTCGCTGCGGTTGGACTGTTCTCGATCAGCTCCGGCTGGCGGATGACAGTCGATGAAAAAGAAGCACTGGTCGCAGCCCAGGGCGCTGTCGGGTTTGCCGTCGGCCATGCCTCAGCGCAGCAGGTCTGGCGAGGACTCCGCAGCCGCCCCACCTGGCGGGTGCTCTGCTACTCAGCCGAGGAACCGCCGGCGCAGCGTGGTCTGGTGCTCGTCGACGCAGTCGATGGTCGCATCCTTGAACACCTCGTCGAGATCAACGACGAGGCTGACCTCGAGTCGGCTGCCGGTTAGAGTCGGCAGAACATGTTTGACGGCACATTCAGAAAGCCAGTCGACACGGCGGTCAAGCCGATCGGCGCGTTTCTGCGTAAAACGAAACTGACCCCTGATCACCTTACGATTCTTGGTCTCCTCGTCGGCGTTGGCGCCGCTGTGGCCATCGGTTTCGGCCGCCTGTGGTTGGGTTTGGCCCTCGTGATCTTGGCGGGGTTGCCCGATCTCCTCGATGGTGCGCTTGCCAAGGCAACAGGAACCTCCAGCCAGCGCGGCGCCTTTTTCGATTCGACCGTTGACCGAGTCACCGACTCGCTGCTCCTCGGGGGCATCGGCTGGCACTTTGCCTTGACCGAAGACCCTCGTCTGGTGCTGCTGCCCTTCGCCGTTGCCTCGACGTCGTCGATTATCAGCTACCAGCGGGCCAAGGCAGAGTCACTCGGCATCGATGCCAAGGGCGGCCTGATGGAACGCGCCGAGCGGATCATCGCGATCTGTATCGGACTGGCGTTCAACGTCTTACTCATTCCGATTCTGTGGTTGATGCTTGTGCTCACGGCCATCACCGCAGTGCAGCGATTCGCCAAGGTATGGAACGCCGCAGACGTTGCGCCTGTTACCGCAGCGAAGATCGAGATGCGTCGATCGCGACGGCAAAGCCGCCGAGTGGCACGCACTGAGCGGCGGCGCACACACGTGCCGCGCCGAAAGCAGTGACTCCCCAAGAATTGCAGCAGCAGTTCATCAGCCAGTTCACCACGAACGGCTACAAACTCGGAGCGTTGGCCGCCAGGCTGATTCCCGGGCCCCTCGCCATGGGATTCGCGACCCCGGCCGGTGCGGGGGCGAACCTTGCTAGCCCGGAACGCCGGGCGATCATCGAACGACACCTGCAGCGGGTCGATCCCACACTGCGCGGCCTGCGGCTGCGGAGGGCGGTGCAGGAGGCATTCGACTCCTATGCGCGCTACTGGATCGAAAGCTTTCGGCTCCCCACGATGTCCAAGCGCGCTGTTGCGGCATCATTCCGAGAGGACGGCTATCGGCACCTGACCGAAGCACTCGCCGCCGGCAACGGCGCCATCATTGCCCTACCCCACCTGGGAGGCTGGGAGTGGGCCGGTCGGTGGATCGCGGACCAGGGCCATCCCATCACGGTCATCGTCGAGCAGATCGAGCCTCCGGAACTGTTCGAGTGGTTCGTGGACCTGCGGTCGAAGCTGGGCATGACCGTCGTGCCGCTCGGTCCCAAAGCCGGCACCGCAGTGATTGCGGCGCTCAGGGCCAACCATGTGGTGTGCTTGCTGTCCGATCGCGACATTCAGGGCGGCGGCCCCACAGTGGAGTTCTTCGGGGAAACCACAACGCTGCCCGGAGGTGCGGCCACCGTGGCGCTGCGCACGGGGGCTCCGATTCTGCCGACGGGCGTGTACTTCACCGACCGATTCGACGGCCATCTCGGCTACGTCCGTCCCCCGATTCCAGTCGAGCGTCAGGCGAAGCGGCTGCGTGACGATGTGCAACGCGTCACGCAACTGATCGCCGCTGAGCTCGAAGTGTTGATCCGGCGAGCACCGTCGCAGTGGCACCTGTTCCAACCAAACTGGCCAAGCGACCCCGGCTACGGCGAATCGATCCGTGCTGATACCTGAGTGCGGTGTCCACCGCGACACCTGGGCAGAGGTTCAGGCTTGGACTTCCGCGCAGATCAGCTAGACATATCTCGGTGAACCGACCGCTACGCGTTGGGCTGGTGTGCCCATACAGCTTGACCATCCCGGGCGGGGTCCAAATGCAAGTGCTGGCATTGGCACACGAACTTCGCGCTCGCGGGCATGAAGCGCGAGTGCTCGGCCCCTGTGACGGCCCTCCGCCAGAGAGCTTTGTGACACCGCTCGGCAATTCCCTGCCGCTATCTGCGAATGGTTCGATCGCCCCGCTTGCACCCGACCCGTCTGCAGCGTTCCGTACGATTCAGGTGCTCAACGACGAAGCATTTGACGTGCTCCACGTGCACGAACCGTTGGCACCCGGGCCGACGCTGACAACGATCTTGACGCGGCCGGCGCCGATCGTCGCAACGTTCCACGCGGCCGGACAGTCGACGAGCTACCGGGTGTTCAAGGGTCCGCTAAGTCGCATCATCAAGCGGATCGATCACAAGGTCGTCGTTTCAAAAGATGCTCTGGCCCTTGCCCGATCTCACCTCGGCGGGGACTACGAAGTGTTGTTTAACGGTGTCGATATCGGCCAGATTCAAGCGGTCGACCCGATGGTGACGGACCGGCCGACAATCTTTTTTTGCGGGCGCCATGAAGACCGCAAAGGGCTCAGCGTCTTGATCGATGCCTTCGAGCAAATGCCCGCCGATGTCGATCTCTGGATTGGCAGCGACGGTCCTGACACGGCAGCACTGCAGCGACGGACGTCCGGTGACCAGCGAATCCACTGGCTCGGCCGTATCACTGAGAAGGACAAATTCGCTCGGCTGCGCGGCGCAGATATTTTTTGTGCTCCTTCATTGGGGGGAGAGTCGTTCGGAGTCGTGCTGATCGAAGCGATGGCCGCTGAGACCACCGTGGTAGCCAGCGCGCTCGACGGTTATCGCAACGTTGCCACCGACAACGTCGATTCGATCCTGACACCTCCGGGATCGGTTGATGCGCTCGCTGGCGCACTGCGTCGTGCGCTCGACGACTACGAACTGTCAGCCCGGCTCCGCTCCGCAGGAGCATTGCGAGCCACGGACTTCGCAATGTCGACGCTGGCGGACCGGTACGTGGAGATCTACCGGGAACTGATTTTCGACTCCACCCGCTGATCTTGCCGGGGTCGTACACTGGCCCGATGATCGTCCTTCTCCTTGTCATCGTCGTGGTGGTTGTCGTCGTGGCAATCATCATCGGCGCCTACAACGGCTTGATTCGTCGCCGAAACCAGATCGAGAATGCTTGGTCCCAGATCGACGTACAGCTCAAGCGGCGCCTTGATCTCATCCCCAATCTGGTTGAAACCGTCAAGGGCTATGCCGCCCATGAGCGCGAGACGCTCGAAGCCGTCATCAATGCTCGCAATGCCGCCATCCAGGCGCCCGACACGCCGGCGGGACAAGCCGGCGCCAACAACATGCTCGAAGGTGCGCTCGGCAAGCTGTTTGCACTGGGTGAGGCGTACCCCGACCTCAAGGCGAACCAGAACTTCTTGCAGTTGCAGGAAGAACTGACCGCAACCGAGGGTCGGGTGGCGTACTCGCGCCAGTTCTACAACGACAGTGTGCTTGATTACAACAACAAGCTTGAGCAGTTCCCGACCGTTCTGTTCGCAAAGGCAATGAAGTTTGAACGCCGCGAGTACTTCCAAGCTGAAGAAGCAGCTCGCACCTCACCGAGTGTCGAATTCTGATTCATCTCCATGTTTGAACTGATCAGATCGAACAAACGCCGGAGTCTCGCGCTCGTTGCCGGTTTCATGGTTGTCGTCGCCCTCGTCGGGGCCGCCATCGGCCTCGTCGTTGGCAGTGGCATTCTTTTTACGCTCATCGCTCTCGTGATCAGTGGTGTAGTCGCACTTGCGTCCTACTGGAAGGCAGACAAGATCGCGTTGCGCATGAGTCGTGCCCACCCAGCGTCAGCGGTTGAATATCAGCGCCTCCACAACCTGGTCGAGGGCCTCTGTATCGCTGCGGGACTTCCCAAGCCCGGTGTCTACATCATTGAAGACCCTGCACCGAATGCCTTTGCAACCGGACGCAATCCCGAGCATGCGGCCATCGCCGTGACGACTGGTCTGCTGGAAAAGCTGAACCGCGTCGAACTCGAAGGTGTGGTCGCGCACGAGTTGGGCCACATCAAGAACTACGACATCCTGGTGTCGACGCTCGCGGTCACCATGGTGGGCACGGTTGCGCTGCTCGCTGACGGTGCGATTCGGTTGATGTGGTGGAACGGCGGACGCGTGGCGCGTCGCGGCGACCACGACAACGGCAACAACCCGCTTGCCTACGTCGGCTTTGCCCTGCTGATTGTTTCACCGCTCATTGCAAAGGCGATGCAGGCGGCCATCTCGCGTCGCCGCGAGACGCTCGCTGATGTCACGGCTTGCCAACTCACTCGTTACCCGCCGGGGCTGATCTCTGCGCTCGAGAAGCTCCAGGAAGACACTACGGTGACGCACAGCGCGTCGACCGCTACGGCACACTTGTGGATTGAACAGCCCATGAGTGGTGTCGGGGACCAAGGTAAACTGCGCGCCGTCCACCAGTTGTTCAATACCCATCCGCCGCTCGACGAGCGAATCGCACTTCTGAGAGAGCTCTGATGACCATGAGATCCTTCCTGTCTGTCCGGCGCAGCTTGGCGCTCGCCGCCGTCGCAATGGTGGGCGCTGCGGCGTGCTCGGGAGGGTCCGAAGAAGCCGCGATCACTACGCCCGTCGAAACAACGGCGAGCGAGGTGACAACCACGACTGCTGTCGAGGTGACAACCACGACTGCTGTCGAGGCAACGACGACCACCCTTGCCCCGGCCATCATCCGCCAGCCGCTCACAGGTGAGCCGCTGGCGAGTGAGGCGGACTTTGTTGAGCGTCCGGCAATGGCCGTCAAGATCGACAACCATCCCGGTGCGCGCCGCAACCACTCCGGTTTGGCGGTTGCCGACATCGTCTTCGAAGAAAAGGTCGAAGGGTCGCTGACTCGTTTCGCTGCCGTGCTCCACACCCAGGACGCGGACCCGTTGGGACCCATTCGTTCCGGTCGTGAGCAAGACGTTGCACTGCTCAGTTCGTTCAACGAGCCGTTGTTCGCCTGGAGCGGCGGCAACCCTGGTGTTACAGCCTTGGTTCGGTCGTCGTCGCTGGTCGACATCGGCGCTCCGTCGTACCCCGGCAGTTACTACCGTGGTCCCGGATCCGGACCGCACAACTTGTATTCCGATTCCGACTCGCTGTACTCGCTGACGCCGGAGGGCCACCCAGGCGCTCCTCCCGCGCAGTACGGCTACCTCGATGACGGTCAGGTCTTCGCCGGAGCGCCCGGTCGCAATGTGTCGTTCTCGATCGGCAGTATTGACATCGAGTGGACGTGGAGCGACGAAGAACAGCGTTACGAGCGGTCTCAGGAGGGTGAAGCGCACGTCGACAAGACCTACGGCCGGATTGGAGCGGAGAACGTCGTGCTCCTCGGCGTCGACTACCGCCAGAGCTCCATCGATCAGAATGCGCCTGAGGCGATCACGGTCGGTTCGGGCCTCGTGTCGGTCTTCAGTAATGGTGAGTATCTCTCGGGCACCTGGGAACGTGAGTTGGCAACCTCCCCGTTCACGTTGACTGTCGGCGGCGAGCAGGTCATCCAACTGACTCCTGGGCAGACCTGGGTCGAGTTGGTCGAGGTCAGCACGCCAGGCGAAGTACCAGCCTTCGAAGTTTCCTGACAAACGATCGGGCGGGTTCGGTCCAGCGAAAGTAGCCTGTGGTCATGATCGCTGACAGCACCGGAACGTTCCCCGTCAAGCGGGGGTTGGCCGAGATGATGAAGGGCGGCGTCATCATGGACGTCGTCAATCCTGAGCAAGCCAAGATCGCAGAAGACGCCGGCGCCGTTGCCGTGATGGCATTGGAGCGCGTCCCGGCCGATATTCGGGTCGACGGTGGCGTTGCCCGTATGAGCGACCCTGAGATGATCGACGGAATCCAAGCCGTGTGTTCGATTCCCGTCATGGCAAAGGTGCGCATTGGTCACTTCGTCGAAGCGCAAATCATCCAATCGCTGGGTGTCGACTTTATCGACGAGTCCGAAGTGCTGACTCCCGCCGACGAGGCGTACCACATCGACAAGATGGCATTCGACGTGCCGTTCGTATGCGGCGCGACCAACCTCGGTGAAGCGCTTCGGCGTATCTCCGAAGGCGCTGCGATGATCCGTTCGAAGGGTGAAGCTGGCACGGGCAACGTGGTCGAAGCGGTCCGCCACCTCCGGTCAATCCTCGGTGACATCAAGCGCATGACGCAGGCAGACGAAGCTGAGTTGTTCGGCTGGGCCAAAGACCTGCAGGCCCCGCTGCCACTCGTGCAGGAGATCGCACAGACCGGCAAGCTGCCAGTCCCGCTGTTCTGCGCCGGGGGTCTCGCGACGCCGGCCGACGCAGCACTCGCCATGCAACTCGGTGCCGACGCCGTCTTCGTCGGGTCAGGCATCTTCAAGTCCGATGATCCGTCGCCGCGCGCCAAGGCGATCGTCGAGGCAACGACGCACTACCAAGACGCCGACATCCTCGCCAAGGTCAGCCGGGGCCTTGGCACCCCGATGACAGGCATCGGCATGGACGAAATCAGCGTCAAGTACGCCGACCGCGGTTGGTGAATCGATCCGCTGAGGCTTCCGGCCCGGTCGTCGGGGTGCTCGCACTGCAAGGTGCGTTCTCCACCCATCTTGAGCGTCTCGCAGCGCTTGGCGTCGATGCACGCCTGGTCAAGCAGCCCGAGCATCTTGATGGTGTTGACGCACTTATTTTGCCGGGCGGTGAAAGCACGACGATGTCGATGCTGCTCGACACGAGCGGTCTCAGAGATCCGCTCAGCGACTTGCTCGGCGACGGGATGCCGGTCTTTGGCACGTGTGCCGGGATGATCCTGTGCGCCTCGAACGTGCTCGACGGTCGACCAGATCAGCATGGCTTCGACCTGATTGACATCACGGTACGCCGCAACGGGTATGGCCGGCAGCTCGACAGCTTCGAAACCGACCTCGACATTGTGGGGCTCGACACGCCGTTCCACGCGGTGTTCATCCGGGCGCCGCGAGTCGAGCGTGTCGGCGTCGCCGTCGAGGTCCTCGCCGAGCACGACGGCATTCCTGTTCTCGTTCGGGACGGAACCTGTACGGTGGCAGCGTTCCACCCGGAATTGACTCACGACACCCGACTCCACGAATTGTTCGTCGCTCAACTCACCGGAAACTGAAAACAAGGGATCCTCGTATGTCCGGCCATTCCAAATGGGCAACAATCAAGCACAAGAAGGGCGCCACCGACGCGAAGCGCGGCAAGCTCTTCGCGAAACTCGCCCGCCAGATCGAAGTTGCCGCCAAAGGCGGTGGCGACGTCGACATGAACCCGACACTGCGAACGGCCGTCCAAAAGGCCAAGTCGGCGCAGATGACCAACGAAGCAATCGATCGTGCGGTCAAACGGGGGAGCGGCAACGCCGAAGGCGATGCCTACGAGAGCATCATGTATGAGGGGTACGCCCCAGGTGGAGCGGCCCTGATGATCGACGTGCTCACCGACAACCGCAATCGGTCCGGCGCCGACATCCGTCAGATCTTCAGCAAGCTCGGTGGGTCGATGGCCGAGCCGGGAGCAGTGGGGTGGCAGTTCGCCCGCAAGGGCGTCATCATGGTCGACGCGAGCGCCGACGAAGACGAGTTGATGATGGCTGCACTCGAAGCAGGCGCCGAGGACATGGTCCAGGTGGGCGAGGCCTTCCAGGTCACGTCGGACCCGTCGCCCGTGTACGACATCAAGACGGCGCTCGAGACTGGCGGATTCACAGTGCAATCAGCGGACTCGCCGATGATGGCCGAGAACCTCGTGCCGGTCACCGACGTGAAAGATGCCAAAGCGATCCTCCGTATTCTGGAGGCGCTTGAAGACAACGATGACGTGCAAGACGTCTTTTCGAACTTCGACATGAGCGACGACCTGATGGAAGCGGCAGCCGAGTGAGCCTCTCGGTCGGCGAAGCCGCTCCCGACTTCGATCTGCCCGGTACAGGAGGACGCAGCTACACCTTGGCCGAGTTTGCGGGCAAGTCGGTCGTGCTCGTGTTTTACCCGGGCGACGACACGCCGGTCTGCACAAAGCAGCTGAACAGCTACAACGACGGCCTCGAGCAGTTCGCTAACCTCGATGCGCAGGTCCTGGCGATTTCGGCGCAGGACGTGACCAGCCACGAAGGTTTTGCAGGCAAGCACGGCTTCGCATTTCCACTCCTCGCAGATGTCGACAAGTCAGTCGCTGGCACGTACGGGACGTTGGGGCCGCTCGGCTTTCCTCGCCGCAGCGTGTTCATCATCGATGGCGACGGCATTGTCCGGTACGCCCATCGGGCCATCGCCGGGCTGACATACCGCCCGGTGAGTGAATTGGTCGACGAGTTGGAGAAGCTCCCCTCCTGACCACCCGATCGAGTACGCTACGAACCTATGTTCGCCAACAGTGTTGACGCCACCTCCGGGGTGACCACTCGAGTGTTGGGCATCGACCCTGGGCTCACCCGATGTGGCTTCGCGGTGATTGACGGTCGAGGTCCCGGGTCGGCGACGGCGGTGTCGATGGGTGTGATCCGCACACCGAAGACGGATCCGTTACCGCAGCGACTCGGCGCATTGAGGACCGAGTTCACGGCACTGATCGCCGAATTCAAGCCCGACGCTGTCGCTGTCGAGCAGGTGTTCTTCCAGGTCAATGTGCGCACAGCCATGAGCGTCGGCCAAGCGAGCGGCCTCGCGCTCGCCGAAGCGGCGCTGGCAGGGTGTGAAGTCATCCAATACACCCCCAACCAGGTCAAAGACGCCGTTGCCGGGTGGGGTGGAGCTGGCAAGGAACAGGTGCAGAAGATGGTGCAGGCTCGTCTGAAGCTGACCACGTTGCCTCGGCCAGCCGATGCCGCTGATGCCGCCGCATTGGCACTTTGTCATCTCGCCATGTCGCCGATCGGGCGTCGTCTTCGTCAGGCGGCAAGCTCGTGATCGGGTCGCTCCGCGGCGAGATTCTTGAACGGAACGTCGATGGCACCGTGTTGCTCGAAGTCGCAGGTGTCGGCTACCTCGTCACGGTGTCCCAGCGCGTGATCCCCGAACTTGAGCCGGGTAGTTCCACGTTCCTGCGCATCCACCATCACATTCGCGAAGACGCGCAGACCTTGTTCGGATTCACATCAAACGAAGACAAAGCGACGTTCCAGATTCTGCTCGCGACCCACGGGGTCGGGCCGGCGATGGCCATGTCGGTGCTGGCCACGCACCCGGCCGCTTCGCTGGTCGACATTGTTGCCAACAATGACATCGCCGCGCTGCAGTTGGTGCCCAAGGTGGGCAAGAAGACCGCAGAACGCCTCATCGTCGAGCTGAAGAATAGGTTGTCACTCGACGTGCTCGATGGCGGTGGTCTCGGTGTCGGTGGCGGGAACTCCAGCATTGCCGACGTACGCGAGGCGCTCGCAGGCCTCGGCTACGGAACTGACGAGATCCGTGACGTTTTGCGTGAACTACCGAGCGATGCTGACTCGGCCACACTGTTGCGCGACGCGCTCAAGACATTGTCCAAGAACTGATCCAGAACTGAAACGGAGTGCTGCATCATGCGCGATGAATTCCTCGATCCCGGTGTCGGCCACGAGACCAATGTCGGTGAGGTCGAACTCGAAGAAGGCATCCGTCCCCGGGCGCTCGACGAGTTCATTGGCCAGCGCGAGCTCAAAGAGCATCTCGCGATCGTGATGGAGGCAGCTCGGCGCCGCGAACAGCCGGTCGACCACCTGCTGTTCGCCGGTCCGCCCGGACTCGGCAAGACCACGTTGGCCGGCATCGTGGCAACGGAGATGGGCACGCAGTTGCACATCACCTCGGGTCCGGCCCTTGAACGAGCCGGTGACCTCGCAGCAATCCTCACCAAACTCGAAGACCACGACGTGCTGTTCATCGACGAAATCCACCGGCTCAACCGGGCCGTCGAAGAGATCTTGTACCCAGCGATGGAGGACTTCCAGCTCGACATCGTGGTGGGAAAGGGGCCTGCAGCGTCGAGTATTCGGCTCACGATGCCGCCCTTCACGCTCGTCGGCGCCACCACCCGCACGGGCATGATCACCGGTCCGCTTCGTGACCGGTTCGGCCTGGTGGCGCGGCTCGACTACTACGACCATGACGAACTGCAAGCCATCGTCGTGCGAGCGGCCGGGATCTTCGACATTTCGATCGATCCGCTGGGCGCCTTCGAAATTGCGCGACGGTCCCGCGGCACACCGCGGATTGCGAATCGGCTGCTGCGACGTGTGCGCGACTTCGCCGAAGTGCGCGCTGACGGATCGATCACTGCCAAGGTCGCAGAAGAAGGGCTCGCGCTCTTCGGCGTCGACAACCGTGGACTCGACAAGGTCGACCGGGCCCTCCTCGCGGCGCTGTGCAAGCAGTTTCATGGCGGACCTGTCGGCTTGTCGACGTTGGCGATCAGCGTCGGCGAGCAGCCGGAAACGGTCGAGGACGTCTATGAACCGTTCCTCATCACACAGGGAATGATCGCTCGCACTCCCCGGGGTCGAGTCGCGCTCGCTGCGGCCTATGACCACGTCGGCATCACGGCGCCAGCGAAAGTCCAGAACGGCTCACTCTTCGACTGAACCTTTGTCGCTCGCACCTAGCATTGTCCCGCGTGCGGCTCTCCGACTTCGACTACGTCCTCCCGGACGAGCGCATCGCGCAGACCCCGATCGCTCCGCGCGACGCTGCTCGCCTCCTGGTGGCGGGCGACCCCGTCCAGCATCGACACGTCAGCGACCTGCCTGACCTGTTGCAGCCAGGCGACCTGCTGGTGGTCAACGAAACGCGAGTGATTCCCGCCCGCCTCAAGCTCACTCGCTCGACTGGTGGGGCAGCTGAGGTGCTGCTGCTCGAGGCGATCGATCCGGACCGGCGAGTGTGGGAGGCCTTGGTCCGCCCGGGCAAGAAGTTGAAAGTCGGAGAGCGCCTCTTTGCGGACGGTGTGCCTCTCGTCAGCATCGGCGAACGGACACCCGCCGGGGACACCTTCTGGGTGCACTTACTCGGAGATGCCGATCCGCTCACGCTGCTCGATCAGCACGGCCAGATGCCGTTGCCGCCGTACATCACCGCCACACTTGAGAATCCGGATCGGTACCAGACCGTGTTTGCCAACACCCCCGGGAGCGCGGCAGCGCCGACTGCTGGACTGCATTTCACCCCTGAACTGTTCGGGCGACTCGCCGCGCAGGGCATCGATCGCGTCGCCGTTGAACTCATTGTCGGGCTCGACACGTTTCAGCCGATCAGCACTGAGAACCCACTCGATCACCCGATGCACACGGAGCGATATCGGGTGCCGCCCGAAACCATGGAGGCGTGTTTGCAGACTCGCGAGCAGGGCGGGCGCGTGGTCGCTGTGGGTACCACCGCGGTTCGTGCACTCGAGTCTGCGGCGAAGTCCGGTGAGTTGTCCGGACGAACCAGGCTGTTCATCCACGAGGGTTTCGATTGGCAACTCGTCGACGTGCTGATGACGAATTTCCATCTGCCGAAAACGACGTTGCTGATGATGATCGACGCGTTTGCGGGCCCGGACTGGCGCGACCTCTACGCCGAGGCGCTACGCGAGGAGTACCGCTTTCTCTCGTTTGGCGACGCCATGTTGCTCGAGCGGTCTCGGTCGCAAATCCCCTAACCTCTCAGCGTGCACAGGGTCAACCTCCACGTCAGCGCCACGCACGGTGCAGCCCGAACCGGAACTGCCACGACGGCACGCGGAACATATGAGACACCGCTGTTCATGCCTGTCGGTACCCGTGGCGCGATCAAGTATCTGAGCGCTGCAGACTACGACCGGCTTGGTGCCGAAATCGTGCTCGGCAACACGTACCACTTGATGCTGCGACCTGGTGCCGACCTCATCGAGCGGTTCGGTGGACTCGGATCCTTTACCGGTTGGGACGGGGTGACGCTGACTGACTCAGGTGGCTTTCAGGTCTTTTCGCTCGATCCCAAGGTCGACGACGACGGCGTGACGTTCAAGAGCACCTACGACGGCTCGTCACACCGCTTTACGCCCGAAATTGCCGTTGCCGTGCAGCAGCAGTTAGGTGCAGACATCCAAATGGTGCTTGACGTCTGTCCGCCTCTGCCGAGTCCGCCCGAGGTCATCCGCCTCGCGGTCGAGCGAACCCATGCGTGGGCGCAGCGGGCCAAAGCGGCCCATACGCGCCAGGATCAGGCGCTGTTCGGCATTGTGCAGGGCGGCGTCAGTCCGACGATGCGTGCCGAGAGTGCGCAGCGCACCGTCGACATCGGCTTCGATGGCTACGGAATTGGTGGCTTGTCAGTGGGGGAGTCGCGTGACGAAATGCTGCCGGCGCTGGCTGCAGTCATCGAGCACCTTCCAGCCGATCAGCCGCGCTACCTCATGGGGGTCGGCGACCCAGCTTCGCTGATCGAAGCGGTCGCACTCGGAGTGGACCAGTTCGACTGCGTGATGCAGACACGACTTGGTCGGCACGGCACAGCATTGACCTCGACGGGCCGATTTCAAGCCAAGGCCGCCAGGAATGCGGAACTCGACGAACCGCTCGACGAGCTCTGCCCGTGTGAAGTGTGCGCTCGGCACAGCCGGGGTTACATCCGACATCTGCTCCAAGTCGGCGAGCCGACTGCGTCGCGGCTGCTGTCGATTCACAACGTGGCATGGACCTTCGATTTGATGCGCCGGATGCGTGCTGCGATCACCGATGGCTCGTTCGACACGCTGCGGCGCGAGGTGCTCGACGTCTGGGCGTGACCCACGCAGTTGCGGCATGCCCCGTCTCGGGCGTTTGACGCCGGTAGGATCGCACGCCGTTATGCCCTCCACATTTGCGATTTCATTGACCGGCACTCTTTTCGCCAACGCCGACGGCGGTTCAGGCGGTTCAATCCTGTCGTTCCTCTTCCTGCCGCTGATCCTGGCCGCGATGTACTTCCTGATGATCCGGCCGCAACGCAAGCGGATGCGTCAGCAGCAGAACGTGCAGCAATCAATCGAGGTTGGCAATGAGGTGGTGACCACGTCGGGCATTTTCGGCACGATCACCGGCGAAGATGGTCCGAACCGATTCTGGCTTGAAATCGACGATGAGCATGATGTGCAGATCCGCATTGCGCGAGCCGCGATTCAGAACGTCGTCACCCCCGACGATGACGCGGACACAGCTGATGACGCGGATGAGGCGGACGGTACCGATGATGCCGACCAAGCTGATGCTGACCAAGCTGATGACGCGGACACAGCTGGCGACGCAGACACAGCTGGCGACTCGGACGATGGTGATGCTGTCGATGCGGTGTCGAACGACGACACCAGCAACTGATGAAACGTCGCCTCTGGATTTCGCTGATCGGCACGATCGTCGCCGTTGTCGGTGCCTTGGCGTTCAATCTCGCCACCGACAACAAGCCAATTCTCGGTCTTGATCTCCAGGGTGGCCTGTCGGTCATCTTGGCTCCTGAGGAAGGTGCCTCCGAAGCTGATCTGCTGGTCGTTCGTGACCTCGTCCGGTCCTCGCTTGAACGGAGCGGCGTCGCTGAGCCCGACGTGCGCGTGCAGGGTTCCAACATCGTGGTCGACCTGCCCGGGGTGAAGGATAAAGAAGAAGCCTTGCGCAGCGTCAGCGTGTCCGGCATCGTCGAACTCCGGCCTGTGGTCAACTTGTCCGACTGCTCCGCTCCCATCGTTGACCCAGAAGTCACTGACGATGTCGAGCCGAATGGATTCCGGCGGACGGCTCCCGAACCGGAGCCGGACGACACTGTGCCGCCGGTGCCCACGCTGTTTGCAAACGGTGCAGAGTTCCTGCCGACACTTGACGGCGGCGCGGTGTGTGTCGGCCCGGCGCAGGCCAGCGGCGAAGTGTTCAAGCGTGACAGCGCCTCGGTGGCGCTTGGTCAAGTGGGTGGATTCAGTGTCAACGTCGAGCTGCGTAGCGACGGCGAAGCGGCGTGGAACTCTTTGGCGACGCAGTGCTTCAATCAGCTCCCGACGTGCCCGTCGACCGGAATTGACGCGAACGGCGCGTCGCGTCCCGGTCAGATTGCGATCGTGCTCGATGGCGTGGTGCAATCGGCCCCTGTGGTCAATACGCCGGTCTTCGACGGAAATGTTTCGATCACCGGCAGTTTCAGTCAAGAAGAAGCCGAACAGCTCGCCGACGTGCTCAACCGTGGAGCGTTCCCGGTCCAGGTCACGCCGCAGGAGACCCGCACCGTTTCAGCTTCCGCTGGTGGCGACTCGCTGAACGCCGCAATCATCTCCGGGCTCATTGGTCTCGCACTGGTGCTCATTTTCCTCGTCTTGTACTACCGTCTGCTTGCGCTGGTGATCATCGGTGGTCTCATCATTTGGGGCATGACCGTCTACAGCGCTGCGGCATTTGTGTCGGGAGCGACGAACTACGCACTCAGCCTCGCTGGTATCACCGGCATCATCGTTGCCATCGGTGTCACGGTTGACAGTTACGTGGTGTTCTTCGAGCGCATGAAAGACGAAATTCGCAACGGGCGGACGCTGCGCAACGCTGCACCGCGCAGTTTCAACAGCACGTGGCGCACCATCTGGTCCGCAGACCTCGTCTCGGTAATTGGCGCCGTTATCTTGTTCTCTCTCAGCGTTGGGTCCGTGCGTGGTTTCGCGCTCTACCTCGGCATCACGACGCTCTGCGACCTCTTCGTGTGTTTCTTCTTCACCCGGCCGGCGGTGCTCCTCCTGGCGAGAAGCAAGTTCATGGTCGGCAAACGCGCCTTCGGGCTGGAGGTGGCAGCGTCATGAGTCGCGGGGACCACATCGCATCCACCGGCCTCGGCCGGCTCTTCCGTGGACAGACTGCGGTCGACTTCTACGGCAAGCGCCGTATTGGACTGATCGTGGCCATCGTGGTCATTGTCGTCACGCTTCTGTCGCTGTTTACCAGAGGTCTCAACCTCGGACTCGATTTCGAAGGTGGCGATGCCTGGGACGTTCCTGCAAGCGAGACCTTCACGACCGATGACGCAGCGGACGTGCTCGAAGAAAACGGTGTTTCAACGACCGGCGCGCGCATCCAGCGTCGCTCGGGCGAGACGACCGATGTCGTCACGATCCAAATCGAAGAGGTCAGCCGCGACGTTGCCTTGGACCTGACCAACGGTTTTGCAGAGCGAGCCGGTGTCGACGCCGAAGAGATCAGCTTCTCGTTCACCAGTTCGACCTGGGGCGGCGAGATTACCGAGAAGGCCGTTCGAGCGCTCGTGATCTTCTTGATCATCGTCTCGATCTTCATTTCGATCCGATTTGAGTACCGCATGGCGGTGGCAGCCCTTGCCGCCATGGTCCATGACGTCATTGTGGTGGTCGGGGTCTACTCGGTGTTCGGTTTTGAGGTGACCCCTGCGACGGTCATCGCCTTCCTCACGATTCTCGGCTATTCGCTGTACGACACGATCGTCGTCTTCGACCGAGTGCAGGAGAACGAGGGCAAGTACGCGGGCGTTCGGATGCCGTACGAGGACATCGTCAACATCTCGATGAACCAAGTGCTGATGCGCTCAATCAACACCAGCATCTCATCGATCCTTCCCGTCATCTCGCTGCTACTGATCGGCTCCGGTCTGCTCGGTGCCGTGACGCTGCGCGAGTTTGCGCTGGCTCTGCTGGTTGGCATGATCTCGGGGATCTACTCCTCGATCTTCGTGGCAACACCACTGCTTGCAGGCCTGAAGGCGAATGTCGGGCGGAAAGCCCGTCGTGAGCGCCTGACTGGCGACAACTTGCGCGCTGCAGTCATCGGATCCGGGGTCACCGGGCGCGTGGCAGCAGCACCGACCGCTGCGGGGGGCGACAACGACGATGGCGGCGATGAGCATGACGACGACGCCAAGACCGCAGCCATCCTCGAACCGGCGGGCAAGTTGCTCACCCATCCGCCGCGACCGCGCAAGAAGAAGCGCCGCTGACCGACTCGGCAGATAACCTCGGCGCATGACAGCTGATCACGGCGCACTTCGCAGCTTTGTCCGCGACATCGCCGACTATCCCGTTGCTGGGGTCACGTTCCGCGACATCACCCCCTTGCTGGGCGACTCGGCGGCACTGGCTCAAGCGGTCGACGCCATGGTCGAGCAGTTTGCAGGCGTACCGATCGATCGGGTTGTCGGTGTCGAAGCCAGAGGGTTCATCTTCGGTGCGGCGGTTGCCTATCGGGCAGGTGCTGGATTCGTACCGGTCCGCAAAGCCGGCAAGCTGCCGTGGGCGGTGGTCCGTGAGGAATACAACCTCGAGTACGGGTCGGACAAGCTCGAGATCCACCGCGACGCGATCCATCCCGGCGAACGCATCCTGATCGTTGACGACGTTCTCGCCACCGGTGGCACGGCTGCCGCAACCGCCAAGCTCGTTGAAACACTCGGCGGCGTGGTGGCTGGTCTGGCCTTCTTGCTCGAGATCGACGACCTTGGCGGTCGAGCCAAACTCGGTGAACGGACCGCGCAGGCGTTGCTCCACTACTGATCATGGGGACGGTCGACCGAGTCTTACCCTGGAGACGGACGCCGACGACACCAACCGCGTCTGAGCTGGGTCCGCTCCTTGCCGCGTATCGGCGCCGCCACCCTCGAGCATCGACGACCACGATCAACAGGGCGTACCGGGTTGCTGCGGCTGCGCACGGGTCGCAACGCCGCGGTTCCGGCGAGAGTTACATCAACCACCCGCTGGCTGTGGCGTACATCGTCGCCGACATCGGGCTCGACGAAGTGTCCGTCGTTGCGGCACTGCTCCATGATGCGGTCGAAGACACAGAGATCACCGTGGCGGATGTGCAGCGCGACTTCGGCGACGAGGTTGCGGCCATCGTCGACGGGGTCACGAAGCTCGAGCGCATTCGGTTCGACAGTCGCGAGGAGCAGCAGGCGGCGACGATGCGCAAGATGCTTGTCGCCATGGCGAAAGATCTGCGCGTGCTGGTGATCAAGCTCGCCGACCGCTTGCACAACATGCGAACGATTGCCGCGATGCCGCTCGAGAAGCAGCAGCAAAAGGCACAGGAAACGCTTGACATCTATGCCCCGCTGGCGCACCGCCTCGGGATGCAGGAGATGAAGCAGCAGCTCGAGGATCTGTCGTTCTCAGCGCTGCATCCGAAACGGTTTGCTGAGCTCGACCATCTCGTCAGCAGTCGAACGCCCGAGCGCGACATGTACCTCGCCAAGTCGGTGGCCGAGGTTCGGTCTCGGCTGGGCGAACTGGATATTGATGCCGAAGTCACCGGTCGAGGCAAACACCTGTGGAGCATCTACGAAAAGATGGTGGTGAAGAGCCGCGAGTTCGACGAGATCTTCGACCTCGTTGCGATTCGGGTCATCGTGCCGTCGATGAAGGATTGTTATGCCGCGCTCGGCTGCATCCACGGGCGTTGGCGACCCATCGTCGGTCGGTTCAAAGATTACATCGCGATGCCGAAGTTCAACCTGTACCAAAGCCTGCACACCACGGTCATTGGGCCCGCCGGCAAACCGATCGAAGTGCAGATTCGGACCCGGGAAATGCATCAGCGTGCCGAATGGGGTGTCGCTGCACATTGGGCATACAAGGACGGCACCGGCGGCACGCGAGATATTGATTGGCTCAACCGCATCATCGACTGGCAGGAGGAAGTCTCCGATCCGGCTCAGTTCATGGAGAGCCTGAAGACAGATCTTGAGCAGGACGAGGTATTCGTCTTCACGCCGAAGGGCCGGGTCATCACGTTGCCGGTCGGTTCCACCACTGTCGATTTCGCCTATGCGGTGCACACCGAAGTTGGCCATGCCTGTATCGGCAGCAAGATCAACGGCAGGCTGGTCCCGCTCGATCACACCGTGCAGAGCGGTGACAACGTCGAGATCTTCACCTCGAAGGTCGAAACAGCGGGTCCGTCGCAGGACTGGTTGGCCTTCGTGGTGTCCCCGCGGGCACGGAACAAGATCCGCCAGTGGTTCAGCCGGGAGCGTCGTCTCGACACGATCGAGGCGGGACGCGATGACCTCAGTGACCGTCTCCGGCGTGAAGGTCTGCCGGTGCAGCGGATCTGGAAGTCACCGCAGCTCGAGGCGGTGGTCGCCGAGTTGAGCTACGTCGATCTCGACGCGATGCTGCAGGCCATCGGCGAGCACCACGTGTCGGCGCAGAGCGTGGCGCAGAAGATCGCCCGCGGGTTCCGTACCGGCGAGGAAGACGAGCAACTGCCGTCAACGGTCGACACTCCGCGGCGCGAACAGCGCGACGACGGGGGCACCACGGTGGGCGTCCACGTCGAGGGCCTCGACGACGTCATGGTGCGACTCGCCAGCTGCTGCACCCCGGTGCCGGGTGACGACATCATTGGCTTCGTCACCCGCGGTCGTGGTGTGAGCGTGCATCGAAGCGATTGCGCCAATGCCGTGTCGCTGATGGCCGAGCAAGCCACGCGACTCATCGACGTGGAGTGGGGCGGAGAAGAGCAGTCCAACGCGACCTTCATCGCCGGCGTCGAGGTCGTCGCATTCGATCGTTCACGACTCCTGATGGACGTCGCTGTGGCACTGTCAGAACACAAGATCAACATCGTGTCGTCGCAAACGGTGACGGGCACCGACCGTGTCGCCAAGATGCAGTTCCAGTTCGAGCTGTTCAATTTGGATCAGCTGGACTCGGTGCTGCAGACGATCAAGGGCATCGACTCGGTCTACGACGCCTATCGGTTGAATCCTGGCAGCGCTGCTGCTGCCGCTGTGGCCGGCTGACGAAACCGTCCCGCTGCCCGGTGGACCTCGCCGGTAGCCTGACGGGCCGTGCCCGAGTTCCAAACCAGTCCCGGCATGCGGGACATCCTGCCGCCCGAGAGCGGCCGTTGGCGCCGGTTCACGGCTGTCTTCGCTGATGTCGTCGAAGCTGCCGGGTATCAGCAACTGATCCCGCCGCTGCTTGAAGACCTTGGTGTCTTCACGCGAATCGGTGATGCCACCGATGTGGTCACCAAAGAGATGTACGACTTCGTCGACAAGGGCAAGCGGCGTGTGGCGCTCCGCCCTGAGCAGACGGCCAGCGTGTGCCGATCGTTCGCTCAACATCGGCCGACCGTGCCCTGGAAGGTCTTCTACTCGGGACCTAATTTCCGCTACGAGAAGCCCCAGCGCGGGCGTTACCGCCAGTTCGATCAAGTGGGCATCGAAGTGCTCGGTGTGGACGACCCGATGCTCGATGTGGAAGTCATTGCGCTGGGTTGGGAGTTCTACCGTGCACTTGGGCTCCGTCAGGTGACGTTGCAGCTGAACAGTCTCGGCGAGCCCGACGATCGAGCGCGCTATGTCGAGGCGCTTCGCACGCACTTCGAGGCAGCGGGTGAACAGTTGAGCGAACAGAGCCGCATCACGCTGGCGAAGAACCCGCTGCGCGTCCTCGATTCGAAGCGGGAGCCTGATCAACCGTTCATTGAATCAGCGCCCCAGATCGCCGACTTCTATAGCGATGAGGCTGCTGCTCACTTCGACGCCGTGCAAGTTGGCCTTCGTGCGCTCGACATTCCTTTCGTCGTCGAGCCGAAGCTCGTGCGGGGCTTGGACTACTACCGCCGGACGATTTTTGAATTCCTGGGCGGCACCCTTGATTCAGCCCAAAATGCCCTGGGTGGCGGCGGTCGCTACGACGGTCTCGTCGAGGCGCTCGGTGGCCCGGCGACTCCCGGTATCGGGTTCGCCCTCGGCGTCGACCGGACGCTCATCGCGTGCGATGACGAGGGCTGCTTTGACGCTGAGGCGCCGCAGCTCGTCGCATTCGTCGTCGATGTGGTCGGCGGCCTCGAAGCGGCCGTACTCACCACCGATCTACGCGCAGCAGGCCTGTCGGCCGATCGTGGCTACGACAACCGCAGCATGAAAGCCCAGATGAAGCTCGCCAACCGCAGCGGAGCATCGTTTGCGGTCATCGTCGGCGAGCAAGAGCACGCCGACGGCACCGTCGTGATCAAGCCGATGCATGGCGGAGATCAAGTCACCATTCCCCGATCCGAGCTCATCGCTCATCTCTCAGAAACCACGAACTCATGACTGAATCGACACCGACCACCCAATCCACCTCGATGCGCACCCACCTGTGCGGAGCGCTCCGCGACGCCGACGTCGGCAGCACGGTGAGCGTGTGCGGCTGGGTCGGTCGTCGCCGCGAGCACGGTGAACACCTTGCCTTCGTTGACTTGCGTGATCACTCAGGCATCGTGCAATGCGTCATCAACGACGACGTCGACGTGCGGAGCGAGTACGTCCTGAGGATCACCGGTACGGTTCGTGAGCGGCCCGAGGGCACCATCAACGATGCGCTCCCGACCGGCCGGGTCGAGATTGGCGACTGCGAGGTGGAGATCTTGCGCAGCGCCACGCCGCCGCCGTTCCCTATCGATGCTCGCGCCGACGACGTCGACGAGAACATCCGGCTCAAGCACCGCTACCTCGACCTGCGTCGCGAGCGGATGCAGAAGAACCTGCGTCTGCGCTCCAAGATCAACGCCGCGGTTCGTCACGCCATGGAGATCCAAGACTTCGTCGAGGTCGAGACCCCGATGTTGGTCCCGTCGACACCCGAGGGCGCCCGTGAATTCCTCGTGCCGTCGCGCAAGGAGCCCGGCTCGTTCTACGCGCTGCCGCAGTCTCCGCAGCTCTTCAAACAGCTCCTCATGGTGGCCGGAGTCGACCGCTACTACCAGATGGCCCGCTGCCTCCGTGACGAAGACCTGCGCGCTGATCGCCAGTACGAGTTCATGCAGCTCGACATGGAAATGAGCTTCGTCAACCAGGACGACGTCCTCGATGCAGTGTCTGCAGCGGTGCTTGCTGCCGCCGAGGCAGCGACCGGGGAGCGGCCCGCGCCGATCGAACGGATGACCTGGCACGACGCCATGAACCGCTTCGGCAGCGACAAGCCTGACCTCCGCTTCGGCATGGAACTGCAGGAACTCACCCCTGTCTTTGCTCACACCGAGTTCAAGGCATTCTCCGGTGCGGGTGCCATCAAGGGCATCAAGGTCGATGGCGGGGCATCCGAATACGGCCGCAACCAGCTCGACAAGCTCACCGACAAAGCCAAGTCGGCCGGCGCCAAGGGCCTGGTGTGGCTGAAGTGCACCGACGAGGGTTTCGACTCGCCAGTTGCCAAGTTCCTCTCCGACGACGAAGTGCCTGCTGTCAAGGCAGCGATGGGCGCCGCCACCGGCGACCTGATCCTCATCGTCGCCGACGAATGGGACACCACCTGCCAGGTCCTCGGCATGCTCCGCAATGAGATCGCTCGGCCGCCTGTCCACGAGGGTCCATACCGCTACGTCTGGGTGGTCGAGTTCCCGCTCTTCGTCGGCCGGGACAAGGAGACCGGACAGCCCAAGTCGGGCCACCACCCCTTCACCATGCCGCACCCTGACGACATCGACAAGTTCGAGAGCGATCCGATGTCGGTCCGCTCGATTGCCTACGACCTCGTCCTCAACGGCTGGGAGCTCGGCTCAGGTTCGATCCGAATCCACGAGCCGGAGCTGCAGCGTCAGGTTTTCCAGGCGCTGGGAATCTCTGACGATGAAGCAGAGAAGAAGTTCGGCTTCTTCCTCAACCCGTTCGAATACGGTGCTCCGCCGCACGGCGGCTTCGCGTTCGGTCTTGATCGCCTCGTCGCCATCCTGGCCGGTGAGGAGAACATCCGCGAGATCATCGCCTTCCCCAAGACCCAGAGCGGTGCTGACCCGATGACCAACAGCCCGATCGCCGGGGATCCGAAAGCGATGGCTGAACTGGGGCTGAAGGTCCTGCCACCCACAACCTGAGCCGCCCGTAGGCTGCTCTCGTGAAGTTGAACGGTCAACGGCGCACGGCGATCGTCATCTCAGTTCTCGCACTCCTGCTGGCGATCGGCGCGGCCATTCGACTGAGCGGAGGCGACGATTCCGGCGGTGACGATGCGGTGCTGCCGTCGGTCGAACTGACGGCGGCGGGGGATTTGACCTTGTCGACCGATGATCTCGTTGGGGAACCGCTTGTCATCAACTTCTGGTACTCGGCCTGTCCGCCGTGTGCAAACGAACTGCAGGACTTTGCTGCAGTGCACACGAGTTACGGCGATCGGGTCCGATTTGTTGGAGTGAATGCCATTGACAGCATTGACAAGATGAGCGCGTTCGCTGGCGAGCGCGGCGTCACCTACGAGCTGTATCAGGACCGACTTGCCGAGCTGCAGACCGAGCTGCGCTTGACGTCATTTCCGACGACGTTGTTCGTCGCGGCCGACGGATCGATCGTCGAGCGAACCGGTGTGCTCGACGAGTCACGCCTGGAGACCGAAGTGATCGAATTGCTCGCGGCCGAGAGCTAGTGGTGATGACCGGGGAGGATGTGGCGACGCCGATTCACCCACTGAGTCCAGCGGGTCCAGCCTGGTGACCCAGCGATCATCCACAGCAGCGCCAGGCCGATGACCTCGGTGATGTGGGCGCTCTCGGCGAGCACAGTGCGCCCGCCGTCGACGATGTCGGCCACGGCGCTGACCGAGATCGTCACGATCAGGGCAGCTGCAAATGGCAGAAGGCCGTGGGACCGGTGCGGCTTCCAGGCGACGTAAGCAAAGCCGATGGCGAGCGCGACACCGAAGGCTCCGACATGACGAGCAAGATGGTCGTCGGCGCCGTCGAGGCGTCCACCGACCAACGCGACGGCATTCTGGGCAAACAGCACAACTGCGACCCAGGCCATTGCCGGCCGCAGCCAGCCTCCACGGCCGAGCACCGCTGGACGGGTTCGTTCGCTGATCGCTCCGACCAGGTTGGGAATCGGATCGGCGGCTCGGAATCGGAGCTGCCGACTCAAAGCACCGTATTGCGCCGCCACGGCCGTGCATGCGGCGCAGCTCATGAGATGTTGCTCGAGCGACGCATGCTCGGCAGCCGTGGTTTCGCCGTCCTCACGCGCTGAGAGCAGTTCGCTTGCAGCCAAACACGTCAGGATCGGCGGGACGGCGGGCGGATCATTGCGAACCATGTCACAGAGGTCGAAGGTCCCGGATGTTTGGTTCCCGACTCGACAGAATGCTGGTGTGGATCGGCTGACGCAGTTGCTGCTCGAAGCGCAGAGTGGGGACCGGCGCGCCTTCGAACAGTTCATCGCCGAGACGCAGGCTGACGTGTGGCGAATGTGTCGCTACCTCGGCGATCTCAGCGACGCTGACGACCTTGCCCAGGAGACCTA
The DNA here is from genome assembly GCF_963980585.1 of uncultured Ilumatobacter sp. NCBI lineage: Bacteria > Bacillati > Actinomycetota > Acidimicrobiia > Acidimicrobiales > Ilumatobacteraceae > Ilumatobacter > uncultured Ilumatobacter sp. The sequence goes on along the minus strand of NZ_CAXCAM010000007.1, from coordinate 45,389 downwards.
CGAGCGCGCCGTTGGCTCGCTGCACCGATACCGCCGCGAGGGGCCGGCAAAGGCCTGGCTGCTGACCATTGCACGCCGCGTCTGCGTCGATCACACGCGCCGCCAACAACGTCGGCGGCGGCGCGACAGCCGCGCCGTCCACGACGCATTGCTTGGCGGCGGCCTCGGGTCGGTCATCGCGCCCGATGACGCCGGGCGGTTGACGCTTGACGCTTTGGTCGACGGTCTCGACGAGGACCGGCGAGCTGCTTTCGTCCTCACTCAGGTGTTGGGTTTGCAGTATGCCGAAGCTGCAGATGTGCTTGGTTGCCCGATCGGCACGATTCGCTCGCGGGTGGCCCGCGCCCGGCGTGATTTGGTTGCTCTGGACCGCTGCGACGAATTGCCGGCGACGGGAACCAACGACGCCTCGGCAGCGACCTGAACGGCGTGGAGTTGAGAGCGACGAATACCCGGTTGCGCCAGGTGGCGATGGCCACGATCATCACGTTCGTGCTGGTCGCCTGTGGCGGGTCATCTGATGGCGGCAGCGGCGACACGCTGTCGGGTGCGGTCATCGATCCAGCACCACAGGTTGATCTCGTGAGCCTTCCTTCGCTGAGCAACCCCGGAACTGACATCGACTTCCGTGCTCGACCGAGTGGCGTGCAGGTGGTGTACTTCGGATTCACCAACTGTCCGGACGTCTGCCCGACGACCTTGGCCGACCTGACGATCGCACTGCGCAAGCTCGACCCGTCCGACGCAGATCTGGTCGACGTGGTGATGGTCACGGTCGACCCGGAACGAGACCTCGAGGTGCTCGACACATATGTCACGAGCTTCATTGAGGACGCGGTCGCTGCGGGCACGCTCGACATCGAACAGACCGCCGCCGCCGGCATGCCCTTTGGTGCCAGCTGGGAGGTCCGCACGCTCGACGACGGAACCGTCGAGGTGGATCATTCACCCTTTCTCTACGCCGTCGATGACGCAGGTCGACTCGTCTTGACCTGGCAGTTCGGTGCAACATCAGACGACATGAGCAACGATCTGTCACTTCTGTTGAACCGAAACGAGGTATGACGATGACCGTACGTGCAGCTCTGGTCGGGCTGGCCACCGTCGTGCTTGTCGCCTGTGGCGGGGGTGGAGACAGCTCGAATGTGAGCACCGCTGGCGTGCCTGACCTCGAAGAGAACCTCCCTGGCTTCGGTGCCGTGTTGAGCGCCGACCAAGCCACCTACGAGTACACCATCCCCGTTGGCGCCGGAGATGCACTCGACGCCGGCGAGCCCTTGTCAATTCTGCCCCGTTCGCTCACCACGACGGTTGGCCAGACGATTCGTATCGTCAACGAAGACACACGTGGGCACAGCGTGGGGCCATGGTTTGTGAGCGCTCGAGCAACCCTGCGTCAGGAGTTCACGACTCCCGGTTCCTACGAGGGGCTGTGCACGGTCCATCCGTCGGGTGAATTCGTTCTGCAGGTGTTGCCCCGTTGACGAAGCGCGGCGGGAGGGCCTTCGTTGGGATCCTGGCGGCAATCGTGTTGACGATCATCCCCACCGGGGTCGTCCTGGCTGACCCCGCCGGTCCGACTGACTACCGCAGCGAGATCATTGCTATCGATCCACCGACTCCGGAGATCTCGGTTGCGGTGCTGGGGGGCGACTCGTTCGTCGAACTCACGGTTGATTTGGGCACTGAGGTGGTGGTCATTGGTTATCGCGGTGATCCATACCTGTGGTTTCAGCCGGATGGCACGGTGCTCGAGAATACCTTGTCGCCGTCCACGTACCTGAACGCGGAGCGTTACGGTACGGACTTTCCCGCCTTCGCCGACCCTGACGCGGAGCCGGAGTGGCGCGAGGTCGGCACAACTGGCCGGTGGTCGTGGCACGACCACCGTGCTCACCTCATGCAACCGGTGCCGCCCTTCGGCACCGAGCCGGGCGATCGCATTCTCGAAAGTGTGCTGCCACTGGTTGTCGACGGAAACGAGGTCGACGTCACGGTGATCAGCACGTGGCAGCCGGAGCCGTCGGCGGTCCCCATCTGGATCGGCGGAGTCGTCGGCCTGCTCGTCGGACTCGCCGGAGTGCTCTTGATCACGCGCGGCGGGCCGATGGCCGCGGCGGTCTTGGTTCCTGCTGCACTCGGCTTCGTTGTGGGTCTGTGGCAGTACGCATCCCTGCCCGCTGAGACCGGCCCGAAGCTCACCTGGTGGCTCCTCCCGCTGCTCGCCGGAGGCGCGGCGCTGTGTGCGTTGATTCCGTTTGTCCGACGGGACCGGACGATCGCCGCAGTGCTCATTGGGCTGGCCGGACTGCTGCTCGCCGGGTGGGGGTGGATGCGGCGCGATGGGCTCACCGCTGCGATCGTGCCGAGCAACGCTCCGAACTGGTTCGACCGCGGGGCAACCGTTGCGGTGCTCATCGCAGGACTGCTGGTGGTGATCCTCGGTGCCTGGGAACTGATCAGATCGTTGCGACGACCTGACAGATGTGACGACAACTCAGCTGATCAATAGTTTCTCTCGCCGGCGCTTCGGAGCGTTCGTTCTGGTCGCAGGCCTCGGGCTTGCAGCGTGCGGCTCCGACGATGCATCTCCGTCGTCGGACGACCCAATTTCGATTGCCGACCCGTGGTCTCGTCAGCCAGCCGACGGGCAGACCGCAACGGCGGTCTACGGCGTTGTCACCAATGCCGGCGAGGAGGACGTCACTGCGATCGCTGTCTCGACATCGGTCACTGACACGGCGGAACTGCACCAGGTGATCATGAACGACGAAGGCCAAATGTCGATGAGCGAGAAGGAAGGCGGATTCACGATCGAGGGTGGGGCATCCTTCACGTTTGAGCCGGGCGGACCACACATCATGATGTTCGACATCGATCCGGCGACCTACCCGGAGATGGTGGATGTCACCCTCTCGTTCGATAACGGATCGACGTTCGACTTCGCCGCCGAGGTCCGCGCGATCGGTGATGAGGACACGGCCGAGATGGATGGCGAGATGGACAGCGGAATGGACGACGACGGCTGATCTCCGCCTAGCGTGGTCTGATGCGCAACTTTACGCCGATCGATCACGCCGCCCGAGTCTCGGCAATTCGATCACTGTTGGGCGCTGGCGATCTCGGCGTCGATGCGCTGCTCTTCACCGACCTGGTCGACGTCCGTTGGTTGACGGGCTTCACCGGTTCGAACGGTTGGGTCGTCATGCGACCCGATCGAGCGGTGCTCGGCACTGACACCCGGTACGGCGAGCGAGCGGCAGCCGAAACTGACGGCAGCGGTGTCGAGATCGTGGCAATCCAGCATCGCGGTGACCTGCACCGTGCGCTCGTCGACGCGGCTGGCACCGGAACAGTCGGGCTCGACGCTCGATCGACGACTCATGCGCAATGGAAGCAGTTGGCCGTCGACGTGTCGTTGGCGTCGGTCGACTCGATCGTCGCAACGGCTCGAGAAGTCAAAGATGTCGCTGAAATCGAGCGAATCGAAGCTGCCTCGGCTGCTGCTGATGCCGCGATGCAGGAGGTGGAGCCGCTGCTGTTTGGCACGCTTGACTCGCCGCTCACCGAGGCCGATGTCCGCGACGAGCTCGAATACCGGATGCGTCGTCACGGTGCCGACGACCGGAGCTACGAGACGATTGTGGCCACCGGTCCGGATCATGCGGCGCGGCCGCATCACGAAGTTGGTCGTCGTACCATCGTCGAAGGCGACACGGTCGTGATTGATGTCGGCGCCCTGGTCGAGGGGTATCACTCCGACATGACGCGGTCGTACGTCATCGGCGAGCCAACAGCGCGGCAGCGCGACATCTACGAACTCGTGCAGGTCTCCCAGACTGCCGGACTTGCTGCGCTGCATCCGGGTGTCACCGCGACGGCGGTGGACAGCGCCTGCCGGGACGTGTTCGTCGATGCGGGATACGCCGACTGGTACCTCCATGGAACAGGGCACGGCGTGGGGCTGCAGATCCATGAATCTCCGTTCCATTCTCAGGCGTCGAATGACGTGATCCAGGCGGGCAACGTGGTGACCGTCGAGCCGGGCCTCTATCGTGGCGGTTTCGGTGGCTTCCGCATTGAAGACCTCGCGGTGGTGACCCCCGATGGGCACCGAGTCCTGACGCATCATCCCAAGCGACCGTTCAATACCTCATTCTCAAACTAGAAACAGAGCAGCCCATGCCGCAGATTTCCGTGAACGACCTGAAGAACGGTCTCACACTCGAGTTGGAGAATGGCCTGTTCCAGGTCATCGAGTTTCAACACGTCAAGCCGGGCAAGGGTGGCGCATTCGTGCGCACCAAGATTCGCAACGCGCGGACCGGCGCCGTCATCGACAAGACCTTCAATGCCGGTATCAAGGTCGAGCAGGCCATTGTCGACCGTCAGGACATGCAGTACCTGTACGCCGACGGTGATGACTACGTGTTCATGAATACGTCGACGTACGACCAGCTCAACGTGGAACGCACTGCGCTTGGCGACGCTGCGGACTTTTTGGTCGAGCAGATGATTGCTCAGGTCGCGATGTACCAGGGTGAGATCATCGGCGTGGAGATTCCGGCCTCGGTCGAACTCGAGGTCTCGGTGACCGAGCCCGGCCTCCAGGGCGATCGGTCGAGCGGTGGCACCAAGCCGGCAACGCTCGAAACCGGCAAGGAGATCAAGGTGCCGTTGTTCGTCAACATCGGCGACAGGGTCAAGGTCGATACTCGTACTGGCGAGTACATGGCTCGCGCCTAGTCCGGACACCACTGTGGCATCGATCAACGCAAAAATTGCGCGCCCTGACGAGCGGTCAGACGCGCGCGAACGCGCCCTCTACCTGCTCTACGAAGCGCACTCAAAGGGCATCAGCCCCTCCGACGCGCTCAGCCTGCAAGTACTCGAACCGGACGAACTCACCGTGGTGCTGGTCACGGGCGTCGAAACGCACGCCGCCGAACTTGACGCGGCGATTGCTGCCAAGGCAAAGGGGTGGACCCTTGAACGTATGCCGGTGCTCGATCTCAACGTGCTGCGTCTCGCTGCCTTCGAACTGAGCGAACGCAGCGACGTGCCTGTTGCCGTGGTGCTCGACGAAGCGGTGAAGCTCGCAAAACGCTTCTCCACCGACGACAGCGGCAAGTTCGTCAATGGCGTGCTGGCCGCGCTGTCGAAAGAGTTGCGACCGGACGATCCGCTTCGTTGACGCGAGACTGAGGCAATGACCGAGCAGGTGGCGATCGAAGGGAGCGACGACGCCCCGGTCGATCCTGATGATCTCGATGACGTTGCCGTCGTCCGTCCGACGGTCAATGAATGGCTCGGCGCACGAACACTTCCGCAGATCCTGCTGACGTGTGCGGTACTGCTCTGGACGGCGTACTTCACGCAGCGCAGCCTGGACATTCACCACGGCCTCGGGACGTCGTCGTACGACTCGGGCTTGTACGACCAGGGCATGTGGCTGCTGTCGCGGGGCGAGGCACCGTTTATCACGTTGATGGGCCGCAACATGTTCGGCGATCACACGTCGTTCGTGTTGCTCCTTCTTGTTCCGCTCTATTGGATTGCTCCCGGCGCGTGGATCATGTTCTTCTCGCAGTCGGCAGTGATCGCGGCGGGTGCGATCCCGGTCTTTTTGTATGGTCGCCGCCGACTGGAATCGGAGTGGTTTGCTCTGATCGCCGCGGGGACATATCTGCTGCATCCGGCCGTCGGCTGGGCCAACCTCGAGAACTTCCACCCCGACTCATTCCTTGGGCTCTTCATCGGCGTCGCGCTGTACGCGGCGCTGGAGCGGAAGTGGAAGTTGTACGGGGCATTCGTCGTGTTGTCGTTGCTCGTCAAAGAAGATGTTTCGCTGGTCATTGTGCCGCTCGGGATCTGGGTTGCACTGCGCCGCAGTTGGCGCATCGGGCTGATCACCGTGTTCGGTTCGCTCTGGTTCATGTTCACCGCGATGTACGTGGTGATGCGTGGGCTCATCGGCCAACCCACTCTGAATGCCTGGCGTATTCCGTTCAGCCAGCCCGGCGACGGCACCGGTGCGGCCGCTCGGCGCCTCATCGACACGGCGGTGACCAATCCGACGCAACTTGCTGACCACCTACGCGCTGATGGACGCCCGTGGTACCTCTGGCAAATGACGTCGCCGTTTGCGTGGATCTTCCTGCGGCTGCCGAGCGTGGCGATGATCAGTGCACTGGTGTTGTTCACGAACGTCTTGAGCACGTTCTGGTACCAGTATCAGGTGCAGTATCACTACGCGCTGGTTGCGGTCCCCGCGCTCGCCATCGGCACGGTGTATGCGCTGGGTGCGGTCAAGAGCAAGGTCACGGTGCAGTCGTTGGAGGTTCCACTTCGTGCGGTCGGCATCGGGGCATTGGCACTGTCGTCCTTCGTCGCGGCGTTCATGTGGTCGCCGATGCCCTGGGGCCGGACCGTGCTGTTTCACGGCGACCCGGACAATGTGTACGCGGTCACCATGCGCGAGATCATCGAAGAGATCCCGGCGGGGGCGAGCGTCGCTGCACATCATCGGGTGACGCCCCACATTGCGTATCGCACCGAGATCTATCAGTTCCCGAATCCCTTCCGCGTCGTGTTGTACGGACCCGATCGCGAACTCGAAGGAATCCGCCTTTCCGAGCGTGCTGACAGGGTCGACTTCGTGGTCTTGCCGACGAGCGAGGATGAGAACGTTGCAGATGACTTTGCGGTTATCGAGGCGGCGTTTGTCGAAGTGGCGGCAAACCAGTTCTGGGTGCTGTACGAGCGGGATCGAAGCGTTCCGCTGCCGGGAAACTGAGGAGTTTCACGGTGGTGTTTTGACGGCGCGCAGCTGGCTGCTACGTTGCGTGTCCGACCCGTGAAGTGAGTTCAGTGAGGCTCACACGGAAAGGACAACATGAACACTCCCTCAGGTGTGAGGAAGCAGGTCCTCGGACCTGACGATGTGCGTCGGGCAATCACCCGAATGGCACACGAGATTATCGAGCGCAACCGCGGCACGGCTGGTGTGGCCCTGGTGGGCATTCAGACCGGCGGGGTGTGGGTTGCAGAAGCCCTCGCCGCTGAGATCTCGCGGATCGAGGCGGCCGAAGATGGCGGTGCAGATTCGATTGTCATCGGCTCGGTTGACGCATCGCTGTATCGCGACGACATCGGGTTGCGTCCCGTGTCTCCGGGGTCGGTGAGCGATCTCACGTTCACGGTCGACGGTGTCACGGTGGTGCTCGTTGACGACGTGCTCTACACCGGCCGCACCGTGCGGGCGGCGCTCGACGCCATTGGTGACTATGGGCGCCCGAAGGCGGTCCAGTTGGCTGCGATCGTCGATCGTGGTCACCGGGAGCTGCCGATTCGGCCTGACTTCGTTGGGAAGAACCTGCCGACGAGCGCCGAGGAGAGCGTCAGCGTCACCCCGGACGGTGTCACGATCACGCAAGGGACCGACACATGAGCCGGTCGTTGCTGTCGATCGCCGAACTCGGCGAGACCGGTCTACGACGGTTACTTGACATCTCTGATCACATGGCCGAAGTCAACCGGCGGCCAAACCCAAAGGTCCCGGCGCTGCGCGGCAAAACCGTGTGCAACGTCTTCTTCGAGGACTCGACTCGAACTCGGCTCAGTTTCGAGACGGCTGCCAAGCGGCTGTCGGCCGACACGATGAACTTTTCGGTCAGCCAGTCGAGCTTGAACAAGGGCGAGAGCCTGCGCGACACCGTTGAAACCATCGCTGCGATGGGCGTGGATGCCTTTGTGATCCGGCATGGATCGAGCGGGGCGCCTTGGCAGCTCGGGGAGTGGACCAGCGCCAGCGTCATCAACGCTGGTGACGGCTGGCATGCCCACCCCACTCAGGCACTGCTCGACATGTACACCGTCCGCACCGCGTTGAACCGGCCCGTCTCGGTCGATGGGGGGAGTTTCGACGGTTTGCGTGTGGCGATGGTCGGCGACATCAAGCACAGTCGTGTCGCGCGCAGCACAACCGAAGCGTTCAAGTTGCTCGGCGCCGACGTCACCTGGGTATCGCCCAAGACGTTGCTTCCGCCTACGCACGACGAGAACGTCGTCGCAAACCTCGATCAGGTGATCGATGACATCGACATCCTGTACTTGTTACGCATGCAGAACGAGCGAATGAGTGAGGCGTTGGTGCCCCATCTTCGTGAGTACACCGCGCGATTCGGCCTCACCCCGGAGCGTGCTGCTCGCCTGGGCCAGCACGTGCTGGTGATGCACCCCGGGCCCATGAATCGTGGCGTCGAGATGGCAGTCGATCCCGGCGAGTTGCCTGGCAGCGTCATCAATCAACAGGTCACCAACGGCATCAATGTCCGCATGGCGGTCCTTTTCGAGCTGCTCGGGAGTGGCTCGGAGAACTCACTCACAGGGAATACGGAATCATGAACATCTTGATCACCAATGGTCGCCTCATCGACCAGACCGGCGACCGGCTGGCAAGTGTCCGCATCTCCGACGGGATCATCGTCGAGGTCGGCGACCAGCTCGCCCCAGACTCTGACAGCAGCAGGGACGAGCGTCTCATCGATGCCGCCGGGTTGGTCATCAGTCCCGGCTTCGTCGATCTACATGTTCACCTTCGTGAACCCGGTCGCGAAGAGGCTGAGACCATCGAGACTGGCAGCCGAGGTGCCGCGCTCGGTGGGTTTACCGCTGTCGTGGCAATGCCGAATACCGATCCCACGCAGGACTCGGTCGGAGTAGTGGAATTCGTCCGCCAGCAAGGGAAGCGCGCCGGCCTCTGTGATGTGTACCCGTCAGGGTCGATCACGATGGGCCGCAAGGGCGAGCAGCTGACGCCATTCGCCGAACTCGCAAATGCCGGCGTGCGCCTTTTCACCGATGACGGCAACGGTGTGCAGGACCCCCAGCTGATGCGGCGGGCCTATGAGTACGCAAGCGACCTCGGTGTCACCATGGCCCAACACTGCGAGGTCGAATCGCTCACCGCAGGTGCGGTGATGCACGAGGGGTCCTGCTGTAGCCATCTCGGGCTGCCCGGGTGGCCGTCGCTTGCCGAAGAACTCATGGTGCACCGTGATATCGAACTCGTTCGTCTCACCGGTGCCCCAGCTCACTTCCTGCATCTGTCGACGGCTGGTTCGGTTGCCCTCGTTCGCGCTGCCAAAGCCGATGGCCTACCGGTCACCGCCGAGGCCACGCCGCACCACATCAGCCTGACCGATGAACTGCTGGCGTCGTACAGTGCGCTCTACAAGGTCAACCCACCGCTGCGCACGATCGAGGACGTGGTGGCGGTGCGCGAGGGCCTGCAAGACGGCACAATCGACGCCATTGCCACCGATCATGCTCCGCACGTGTCCGAGACGAAGGAGATGCCGCTCGACCAGGCGCCCCCAGGGATGCTTGGCCTCGAAACCGCACTCGGTGTCGCCCTGGCCCATCTCGACATGCCGTTGGTGGACGTCGTGGCGGCGATGTCGTGGAAACCTGCTGCCATCGCCGGAATCGCGGATCGACACGGCCGACCGATTGCACCGGGCGAGCCTGCCAACCTCACGGCGTTCGACCCGAATGAGACCTGGGAAGTCGTTCCCGCCGAGCTGGCAAGCAAGAGCAGGAATACGCCGTTTATTGGCGTCCCGCTGACCGGACGCGTGAAACATACGATCCTGCACGGAGACATCGTCGTGCTCGATGGAAAGGCACAAAAATGAATCCGCATGATCATCCAATAGACTGCATGATCATGCAGTCGCCCGTGCAGATGCCCATGCAGATGCCCATGCAGATGAAGGAACACCGATGAACGCCATGACGACCAGAGGCATCCGAGAAGGCGCGCTGGTGCTGTCTGACGGCTCAGTGTTCGAAGGCGAATTGATCGGCGCTGCGATCAGCGCGGCTGCGCCGATTGCAGCTGGTGAGGTCGTCTTCAACACCGTGCTGAGCGGCTACCAGGAGGTCATCACCGACCCGAGCTACGCCGGCCAGATCATCACCTTCACGTACCCGCACATCGGCAACTACGGCATTAACGCCACCGACTTCGAATCGGTCGGTACGTTCTGCCGCGGCATCGTGGTGCGCGATCTGGCGCGTCGCCACAGCAACTTTCGGGCGCAGTCGGACCTCGGTTCGATGCTGTTCCAACAAGGTGTCCCCGGCATTGCCGGCATCGATACCCGGCGCCTCACGCGCATCGTCCGCGACAGCGGCGCGCTGCCCGGTGCGTTTGGTTCAGCCTCGGAATCCGAGTTACTCGCAGCCGCCAGAGCCGAGCCAGGCACCGACGGTGTCGACCTCGTCAGGACGGTGAGCACCCAGGTGCCATACGTGATTCCGGCGGCTGACCCAAACAGCCGAACCAACATCGTGGCGATGGACTTCGGCATGAAGTCCAACATCGGCCGCAGCCTTGCTCGTCTCGGTCGCGTGCACGTCGTTCCCGCAGCGACCACAGCGGCTGATGTGTTGGCTCACAGTCCAGACGGCGTCTTTCTCAGTAATGGCCCTGGCGACCCGTCGATGTCTCCGTACGCCATCGAGGCGATCCGGGGTCTGATCGGGCAGGTGCCGATCTTCGGCATCTGTCTCGGGCACCAACTGCTTGGCAACGCGATCGGGGCCAGCACTGTCAAGCTGCCATTCGGTCACCACGGCGGTAATCACCCGGTGAAGAACCTGCTGACCGAACGTGTGGAAATCACGAGCCAGAACCACAACTTCGCCGTCGACCCGGACTCGCTCAGCGGTCGTGCCGAGATGACGCACGTCAACCTCAACGACGGCGTGTGCGAAGGACTGAAGGTCAACGGCGAGCAGGCGTTCAGCGTCCAGCACCACCCCGAGGCCAACCCCGGCCCCCACGATTCGAACTACCTGTTCGGGCAGTTCGCCACCATGATCGAGAAGGCAACCGCCAAGAAGATGAGTATCTGATGCCCCGGCGTAACGACATCGAATCGATTCTCATCATCGGCTCCGGGCCGATCGTCATTGGTCAGGCGTGTGAGTTTGACTACTCGGGCACGCAAGCCTGTCGAGTGTTGAAAGAAGAGGGCTACCGCGTCATCCTCGCCAACTCCAACCCGGCGACGATCATGACCGACCCTGACTTTGCAGATGCGACCTACATTGAGCCGCTCACCTGGGAGGTGCTGTCGGCAATCATCGACAGGGAACAGCCCGATGCCGTGTTGCCGACCCTCGGCGGTCAGACCGGTCTCAACATCGCCATGGAGTTGTTCGAACGCGGGCTGATCGGTGTTCCGGGTAAGCCCGAGATGATCGGTGCCAACGCCGAGGCGATCGCCACCGCAGAGGATCGCGGGAACTTCAAGGTCGCAATGACTGAAATCGGGCTTGAGTCGTGTCGGTCCCGGATCGCTCACTCGATGGACGAAGCCCGTGCGGCCATGGACGAGATTGGCCTGCCGACGATGATTCGCCCGGCGTACATCCTCGGCGGCCGAGGCACCGGCATCGCCCACACTGTCGAAGAGTTCGAGACTCTGGCGGCGACCGGTATCGAAGCCAGCCCGATCAATGAGATTCTTGTCGAGGAATCAATCGTTGGCTGGAAGGAATACGAGCTCGAGGTCATGCGCGATCACGCCGACAACTGCGTGATCATCTGCGGCATCGAGAACTTCGACCCGATGGGCGTGCACACCGGCGACTCGATCACGGTCGCTCCGATCCAAACCCTGACCGACGTCGAGTATCAGCAGATGCGCGACGCGGCGATCGCATGCATCCGACGAGTCGGTGTCGAAACTGGCGGTTCCAACGTGCAGTTTGCCGTCAACCCGGCTGACGGCCGGCAAGTCGTCATCGAGATGAACCCGCGCGTATCGAGGTCGTCAGCGCTGGCCTCGAAAGCGACCGGCTTCCCGATCGCCAAGATTGCTGCGAAGCTCGCCGTCGGATACACCCTCGACGAGATTCCGAATGACATCACCCGCGCCACACCGGCGAGCTTCGAGCCGGTCATCGACTACGTCGTGACCAAGATCCCACGGTGGGCATTCGAAAAGCTTCCCGGGGCCTCCGGCATCCTTGGGACCCAGATGCAGGCAGTTGGTGAGGTGATGGCCATTGGCCGGACGTTCCCCGAGAGCCTGCAGAAGGCGATCCGATCACTCGAACTCGGATATCACGGCCTCGGCTGCGACGCTGCCGAAGGTCGCCTGCTCACCGAGTTCCCGGATGACGAATCGCTGCTCGTCCAAGCCGCTCTTCCCACTCCTGACCGGGTTCTGCACGTGGGTGAGGCGCTGCGCCGGGGCATCGGCATCGAGGTCGTGCACGACCGGACTGGTATCGACCCCTGGTTCCTCGATCAGATGTCGCTGATCAACGAAGAACGCGACCACCTCGCTGCCGTGGGATTCGACGCAGTGTCCGCTCGCGACTGGAAGCGGGCTAAACGACTCGGCTTTTCTGATGTGCAGCTGGCGTACCAATGGGGTCGAACCGAAGACGAAGTGCGTGCTGCTCGCGAAGCCGCTGGTGTCATTCCGACGTACAAAACTGTTGACACCTGCGCTGCGGAGTTCGCCGCTGAAACCCCGTACCACTACTCGACATACGAAGACGAGAACGAAGTACGCGAGTCCGACGCCCAGAAGGTCGTCATCCTGGGTTCGGGGCCGAACCGCATCGGGCAGGGCATCGAGTTCGACTACTGCTGCGTGCACGCGTCGTTCTCGCTGCGTGATGCCGGGTTCGAGACGATCATGATCAACTGCAATCCCGAAACCGTGTCCACCGACTACGACACGTCTGACCGGCTCTACTTTGAACCGCTGACCAAGGAAGACGTGCTCAACGTCATCGCAGCGGAGCAGCCGCACAAGGTGATCGTGTCGCTCGGCGGGCAGACGCCGTTGAAGCTGGCGGGCGAGATCCCGTTGGAACTCGTCGCCGGGACGTCGCCCGATTCGATCGACGCCGCCGAGGACCGCGAGCGGTGGAACAAGATTTGCGACGAGTTGAAGATCCCGCAGCCTCCCGGTGGAACCGCGGTGACCCTCGACGAGGCGCTGGAAATCACCGAGGCCATCGGCTTCCCGGTACTCATCCGGCCGAGCTATGTGCTCGGAGGGCGGGCAATGCAGATCGTCCACGACCGCGACCATCTTGCGTCGGCAATGGCGGAGCTGGCCGGTTTCGGCAGCCTCGGTAAAGAAGGCGGGCTCTCGGCCGAACGTCCAGTGCTCATCGACCGATTCCTCGCAGATGCCACCGAAGTGGACGTCGATGCGATCCGTGACCACACCGGCGAGGTGCTGATCGGTGGTGTCATGGAACATGTCGAAGAAGCCGGCGTGCACTCCGGTGATTCAGCATGTGCGATTCCGCCACAGACGCTGCCCTCATGGGTTGTCGAAGTCATCGAGGCGTACGCCGCATCAATCGCGAAGCGCCTCGACGTGAGCGGGCTGATCAACGTGCAGTTCGCGGTTGCCGGAACGACCGTGTACGTCATTGAGGCCAATCCGCGAGCGAGCCGAACGGTTCCGTTCGTTGCCAAGGCGACCGGAGTGCCGCTTGCCAAAGTGGCGACCAGAGTGATGCTGGGCGCCACCTTGGCTGAGTTGCGCACCGAAGGCTTGCTGAAGCCAGCGATCGGCGGCCACGTGTCCGTGAAGGAGGCAGTGCTGCCGTTCACTCGCTTCCCCGAGGTCGATCCCGCACTGGGACCGGAAATGAGGTCAACGGGTGAAGTGATGGGCATTGCCGACACGTTCGGCAAGGCGTTTTACAAGGCCGAGTTGTCGGCGGGCACGATTCTGCCCGAGTCGGGCACGGTCTTCTTGTCGCTTGCTGACCCGGACAAGCCCGCCGGGCTGGTGGTGGCGCAGCGGATGCAAGCCCTCGGCTTGGGAATCGTTGCGACAGTCGGTACGGCTGAGTACCTCGCGCGTTTTGACGTCGAGGTCGACCAGGTGCTCGACAAGGTGCAGGACGTCCACACCAAGGGGGCTGGCGTCACCGCTGTCGATTTGATTGCCGCCGGTGAGATCAGCTTCGTGGTCAACACACCGCGAGGCCGGATCGGCCGCACCGACGGTGCGCACATTCGTAAGGCAGCAAGCCTGCACCGCGTTGCCTGTGTCACGACCGTTGATGCCGCTTTGGCTGCAGCCGAGGGGCTCGCGGAACGGGACGGGGTGCTGCTCGGCGTCCGCCCGCTGCAGGAGTACCACGCAACAGGAACCACTGCTTGAACATGGACACGACAGTCACGATTGGGTCGGTCATGCTCGACGCTCCGGTGATGATGGCGTCGGGCACCGCCGGTTATGGCGTCGAGATGGCGCCGTTTGTTGACCTGTCCAGCATCGGAGCCATCGTGACGAAGTCGTTGGCTCCGTTCGAATGGGCCGGCAATCCTGCACCAAGGGTCCATCCCACCACGCAAGGCATGATGAATGCCGTTGGGCTCCAGGGGCCTGGCGTGGAGCACTGGTTGGTCAACGTGCTGCCGCCGCTGGTCGACACGGGCGCCACGGTGGTGTGCAGTATCTGGGGCCGTTCGCTTGAGGACTACCAACTCGCTGCCGAGATGTTGGCGGACGCGCCGCCCGAGGTCGTTGCGGTCGAAGTGAACCTGTCGTGCCCGAACCTCGAAGGACGAGGTGCGATCTTCGCCCACGACATCGAGCTGTCCGCTGCCGTGATGGCGGCGACCGCCGGATGCAATCGTCCGCGGTGGGCCAAGCTGAGCGCCAACACCGATCGGATCATCGAGGTCGCAGCAGCAGTCCACGACGCAGGAGCCGAGGCGGTGACCTGTGTGAACACACTGCTCGGCCTGGCGTACGATCCGGACTCGCTCAACAAGACGCTGGGCGCAGGAGGCGGTGGGTATTCCGGTCGGGCCATTCATCCCGTTGCGGTTCGGGCGGTGCACGATGTGCATGCGGCGTTGCCCGACCTTCCGATCATCGGCGTCGGGGGAGTGGCGTCGGGCTGGGACGCCATCGAGATGTTTTTGGCGGGGGCATCGGCTGTGCAGGTCGGAACAGCGTCGTTTGCAGACCCTCGGGCTGCTGCAAACGTCCAGCGTGAGCTCGTCGAATGGGCCGAGGAGCGGGGAATCGCCCGCGTTGCCGATCTCCGCGCGTTAGTCTGACTTTTATGGCTACACCTCCACAATTGACTCCAGAGCAGCGGGCTGCCGCTCTTGTCAAAGCGGCGGAGGCTCGCGCCGCTCGGGCAGAGATCAAGGCCCGCCTGAAGATGGGTTCGATGTCACTACAAGAGGCACTCGACTCCGACGACAACAACGTTGGCAAGTTGAAGGTTGTCTCGATGCTCGAATCACTGCCGGGCGTCGGCAAGGTCAAGGCGCGTCGGCTGATGGAAGAAGTTGGCATCGCCGACAACCGTCGTGTGCAGGGCCTCGGTGCTCAGCAGCGCAAGGCCTTGCTCGAAGAACTCGGCTGACACGAGTTGATCATCGTAGTGTCCGGCCCTGGCGGGGTCGGTAAGGGCACGATCGTCGATGCGGCGGTCAAGCGCGACGCCCGATTGTGGTTGAGCAGGTCATGGACCACTCGTGAGCAGCGGCCTGGTGAGGCCGATGACGCCTACGTGTTCGTGTCGGCGGAGGAGTTCGAGGCACGCATCGAGGACGGTGGCTTCTTGGAGTGGACGAATTTCCTCGGCAACTACTACGGCACGCCGGTTCCGGACGAAGGCTCGGGGCTGGCTGCTGGCCGCGACATCGTGCTCGAAATCGAAGTTGACGGTGCTCAACAGGTCAAGCGTCTCCGACCAGATGTGATGCTCATCTTTGTTCTGCCGCCGAGCCGCGAAGAGCAAGAACGCCGCCTGCGCGGACGTGGCGACGTCGATCACAAGGTGCTGGCTCGCCTGAAGAAGGCCGAGGAGGAAGAACCGATCGGCCGAGATCTCGCCAATCACGTTGTGGTCAACGACGATCTCGAAGACACGATCACCGAGATGCTCGCAATCATCGACGCTGCACGCTGACCTGAACCCGGTAGTATTGCTGGCCTTATGGCGCTTGATCACGACACGATGATTGATCCTCCTATCGAGGGACTCCTCGACAAGGTGGATTCGAAGTTCACGCTGGTCACGCTGGCTGCACGGCGGGCCCGCAACATCAACTCCTACTTCAACCAGCTCGGTGAAGGCCTTGGCCACATGATTCCGCCGCAGGTCTCTTCCACGGCGCACAAGCCGCTGTCGATGGCATTCGAAGAGATTGCTGCCGACAAGATTGTCTGGACCGAGGCACCTGAGCCGGTCGAAGAAGTCGAGATCGAAGAAGATCCCGAAGCTGAAGCCCAGGCCGCAGCAGACGCTGCCGACAGCTGATCACCGAGCACTCGCATCGATGAGCGCTTCGCCTCTCACTGGCAAGCGCATCGTGCTGGGCGTCACCGGCGGCATCGCTGCCTACAAGGCCATTGAACTCTCGCGCCGCCTCGTCGACGCAGGTGCGCACGTGGTGCCGATCATGACGGACGCAGCGCAGCACTTCGTTGGCGCGACGACGCTGGGCGCGCTGGCGTCTGAGCCAGTCCAGACCGAACTCTGGAATAACCCCACGACCCCCATCCCGCACACCAAGGTGGGACAGGGTGCCGATCTGATCATCGTTGCACCGGCCACGGCGAAGTCGATTGCGGCCTACCGCATGGGGTACAGCCACGACCTGCTGCAGAACACGCTGATCGCGACGCGGGCGCCGGTCATCGTCTGCCCGGCGATGCATACCGAAATGTGGGAGCACCCGAGTGTCGTCGACAACATTGCGACACTTCGGAAACGTGGTGTGCATATCGTCGAACCCGAGTCAGGTCGGCTGGCCGGTGGCGACATGGGTGCAGGTCGGCTGGCCGATCCCGCAACAATCCTCGGTGCAGCCGAACGGATACTCGGCCCTGCCGATCTCACCGGAGTCAGGGTGGTCGTTTCGGCCGGCGGCACACGTGAGCCGATTGATGCGGTCCGCGTGATCGCCAACCGGAGTTCCGGCAAGCAGGGCTATGCCGTTGCGGCCGAAGCCGCAGCACGCGGTGCTCAGGTCACGCTCGTGTCGACTGTTGGGCTGCCGACTCCCGCGGGTGTGCAGGTCATCGCCGTCGAGACTGCCGCCGAGATGCAGGAGGCGATGGAACGAGCTGCCATCGATCACGACGTGATCGTCATGGCGGCCGCGGTCGCAGACTTCCGGCCAGCGCATGCTGCATCCGGCAAGATCAAGAAGCGCGACGGCGTCCCTGAAATTGTGCTCCAACCAACACCAGACATCCTCGCCGGGCTCGGCGCCAACAAGCGTGACGATCACGTCCTCGTTGGGTTTGCCGCAGAAACCGCGAACCTCGTCGATAATGCCCAAGGAAAGCTCGAACGCAAGCGGCTCGATCTGATCGTGGCCAACGATGTCAGCGCTCCTGGTGTTGGCTTCGCTCACGACACAAATGCGGTTACGCTGCTGCGGCCCGGCGCGAAGCCTGTCGAGATCGACCTCGCTACCAAGCGAGATGTCGCTCGGGCGGTCATCGACGCGGTCGTCGACATACGAAACGCCCGTTGATCATCACCCATCTTTCCGACCACTGACAGGACACAGCGGACCACCATGGCCAACTACACCTTCACTTCCGAGAGCGTGACCGAGGGTCACCCCGACAAGATGGCAGATCAGATCTCTGATTCTGTCCTCGACGCAATCCTCACCGAGGATGCCGACGCTCGGGTCGCGTGCGAGACCATGGTGACGACCGGACTCTGCATCGTCGCAGGCGAGATCACCACTAACGCATACGTCGATATCCAGCGCATCGCCCGAGAGACCATCAACGCCATCGGTTATGACGACGCCCACAAAGGCTTCGACGGGCATACCTGTGGCGTCATGGTCACCCTCGACGAGCAAAGCTCGGACATCGCTCAGGGCGTTGACACCTCCGAAGAGGTGCGTGGCGGTTCTGCCGGCGAAGACCACCTCAGCCTCCAGGGTGCGGGTGACCAGGGCATGATGTTCGGATATGCATGCAATGAGACCGACGTCCTCATGCCCCTCCCGATCAACACTGCCCATCGTCTCGCCGAGCGCCTCGCTGAAGTCCGCAAGAGCGGCCAGATTCCGTATCTCCGCCCCGACGGCAAGACTCAGGTCACCTTCGAGTACAACGAGCTCGGCGTCCCAGTCGCGCTCAAGGCTGTGCTCATCTCGACTCAGCATCAAGAAGGCGTCGATCGCGACACGGTGATCCGCCCGGACTTAATTGACCAGGTCATTCGGCCAGTGATCCCCGAGCAGTTCGCCGATGACGAGTACGACGTGTACATCAACCCGACCGGCAACTTCGTCATCGGTGGCCCGCAGGGCGACTGTGGCCTCACCGGCCGCAAGATCATCGTCGACACCTACGGCGGCATGGGTCGCCACGGGGGTGGCGCATTCTCCGGCAAGGACCCATCCAAGGTCGATCGATCAGCTGCCTACGCCGGCCGCTGGGTTGCTAAGCACGTCGTGGCCTCCGGTGCTGCTGACCGTTGCGAAGTGCAGCTCGCCTACGCCATCGGCATGGCCCAGCCGATGAGCATTCTCGTCGAGACCTTTGGGACCGCCAAAGAAGATCCGGCCAAGATCGAAGCAGCCGTGCGAGCCACATTCGATCTCCGCCCCGGAGCCATCGTGCGCGACCTCGATCTGAAGCGCCCGATCTACAAGGACTCTGCGGCGTACGGCCACTTCGGCCGCGACCAGTTTCCGTGGGAGCAACTCAGCCGTCTCAGCGAGTTCAAGGCTGCTGTCGGGGCCTGATCGGCACCACATGATTGTTCGGGTCGCTCGGGTTCTCCCGAACGTCACCGGGCTCGACAAGAGCTTTGACTACCTCATTCCCGAGGAACTTGCGCCCAGGGTCCAAGTCGGCACCATCGTGCGCGTCGAACTCCATGGGCGCCGCATCGGTGGTTGGGTCACAAAGATGCTCGATGACGGTGAGGCCGCCGTTGGCGCCGATGCCTTGAAGCCGATTGCCAAGGTGACCGGCCACGGCCCTGACGCGTCGTTGATTGACCTCGCCGACTGGGCCGCCGTCCGGTGGGCAGCTCGGCGCCCGCGGCCCTTCATCGTTGCCGCGTCACCACAGCGGGCGATCACCTCGTTGCCTTCTCAACGTCGGTCGACGTCGGAGCTAGGGGCGACATCGCCTGCCGCTGCTGAGATACTCCAGTCGGGGGGCGGGGTGCTGCGGCTGCCGCCGCGGAGCGACGTGTTGCCGGCGCTGCGCTCAGCAATTGCATGTGGTCCCACCCTGGCAGTGACGCCGACAATTGTCGATGCCCACTCGTTTGCATTGCGACTTCGTCGCGAGGGGGTGTCCGTTGCGCTCATGCCAGATGACTGGGCGTCGGCGGTGGGCGGCGTCGATCTGGTGATTGGGCCGCGATCGGCGGCGTGGGCGCCCTGCCCGGACATGGCGGCTGCGGTCGTCCTCGATGAACACGACGAGGCACTCCAAGAGGAACGCTCGCCCACCTGGCACGCACGTGACGTCATTGTTGAACGATGCCGACGCCTGGGTGTTCCCCATCTCGTGGTCTCGCCGGCTCCGACACTGACGGCGATCGAGACGGCCGCCGGCGACGGCGGAGTGGTGCACCCACCGTTCACGCGCGAGCGTTTGGCGTGGCCGACGATCACGGTCGTGGACCGGACCGACGAGGAGCCGTGGAAGAAGTCACTGGTGACTTCGGCGTTGATCGATCGAATCCGCAACCCCGACCTCACTGTCGTCTGCGTGAGCAATATCACGGGTCGAGCCAGGCTCATGGCCTGTCGAGCATGTCAGTCATTGATCCGCTGCGAGCGATGTGATGCAGCCGTCGGTCAATCGAGTGACCTCCGGTTGGACTGCGCTCGTTGCGGAGCGACGCGGCCCGCGGTGTGCCAGGAATGCGGCGCCACCAACTTTGCGAACCTCCGGCCTGGAATCAGCCGCTTGCGCGAGGAACTCGAGGGGGCTGCGGCTCGACCGGTCGTTGAAGTCAGCGGTACCGACACCGAGGCGGTGGCCTCGGCCGGTGTCTACGTCGGGACCGAGGCGGTGTTGTACCGCGTGGCCAACGCTGATGTTGTGGCCTTCCTCGAATTCGACTCCGAGATGCTCGCCCCTCGGTTCCGTGCTGCAGAACAGGCGATGTCGTTGCTGATTCGGGCGGGTCGCCTGGCCCCCGAGGTATTGGTCCAGACCTTTTCTCCTGACCACGAGGTGATTCGGGCCGCGGCCGAAGGCAATCCCGACATCGTCGTTCGCAGCGAGCGCGAACGACGGGTCATGCTTGGTCTGCCTCCGTTCGGCGCGCTCGCCCGAGTTGTCGGGACCGGGGCTGCTGAGCTCGTCGGCCAACTTGGCCAGGGGGTACAGGTCGGTGGAGACGAGGCAACAGGCTTCGTACTTCGAGCCGACGACTGGACCACCCTCGGCACCGAACTCAATGTCGCCGAACGCCCCAAGGGCAGCCGTCTGCGCGTGGAGGTCGACCCGCCCCGCCTCTGATCACCCTGTCACTTCGATCTGTCCGATCATCCAGGGGTGCGGGGTGCAGTAGTAGTCAAATGTGCCGGGTGTGTCGAAGGTGTGCGCGTAGGTCTCACCGGTCTGAACCTCACCGGAGTCGAATTCTCCGTTCGGCGTGACGGTCGTACCGTTGCTGCCCCCGGATGTGATCGTGTGGAACACCGAGTCTTCGTTGATCCACGTCACCGTGGTGCCGACCGCAACGGACATTGCCTGCGGCGAGTACGCGGTGTCTGCGTTTGCCGGGTCGTAGGCGCCAGCCGGAATGAGGACCGTGTTCGGGTCTCCGGCTCCGGCCGGTGCCGCAGGCTCGTTGTCGGCGGCAGCGGAGAGACCATCGTCGCCGACTGTCAGAATCGCGTTGTCGTCGCCGGTGACAACAACCAGGCCGATGCACCCCTTGTAGAAGGTCCGCACGAGTGCGTGGTCGACGAGAATGATCGTGCTCGGGACATGCCCGACAAGTTCGGTCACCGTTCCGCCGCCGGCGACGACCAGCGTTGATTGCGAGCCCCGGATCACGCGGTTGACCGGGTGCGTCGCTGCCTCGGGGTAGACCACGTCCCAGTGGGACCCGATCGGGTGGAAGTTGGCATCGAGATTCAAACCTTCGTTCACCATGTAGAACCGCGAGCGCTCGCCGACCTGCATCTGAAGTGAGTTGTCGTCGACCAGTGCGTCGGTGCGTCCGTTGAACGTCACGTAGGTCGGGTGCTCAAGTTCGAGGCGATCGCGATCGAACTCGGCCACGCCGTCCTCGTTCGGTTCGCCCAAGTACCACTCCGACTGCATGATCGCCCACTCGTGATCGACGTCAGGAAGCGGTGTTTCAGGGTCGACGATGAACATGCCGTACATCCCGTGTGTGATGTGTTCGGGCACGTCACCGAATGCGCAGTGATACATGAACGCCCCGGGGTACAACAGACGGGCGTTGATCGTTGCGGACTCGCCGGGGGCCACAGTCGTACCTGCGGCGCCGCCGCCGCCGATGCGAAAGCCCCACATCAGGGTGGACACGTTGTTGGCGGGGTCGACGACACACTCGCCCTCAATAACGTCAATGTCGAACTCGACGATGCGTTGGTCGCTGCGTCGTGCGCGCTCGGGGACCAGCGGCGCGTAGGCCATCCGCTCCTCGGATTTGTCCGCGGTCGAGAGGTCGGCAAGGCGTGTCAGGGCGGGGATGATCGAATCAGAACGGTCATCAAAGGTGGGAGCCACCGCTTGGGTGACCTGGACTGTCTCGACGGCACCGGCGGACGCGTCGACAGGGTGGTCCTCATCGAAAAATGCGGTGCCCGGGCCGTCGGGCCCGTCAGCATCGCAGGCGGCGAGGCCGACCACAGCGGCACCGCCTCCAAGCGTGGCGAGGAACCGACGCCGTCCAACCGGAGGATGTTGCGTGCCGGTCGCGTGCTGGGTCATGTTGTCGCTTCTCTCAGTTGTCGTAGCTCCCATGTGACGTTGAAATTGGCGGGACAGGCAGGGCCGAAAGTCCCGCGTCGGCGTCACAGGGCGCGCGGGGCGACAGCGAGGAGACGGAAGCCGGTCTTCGAGGCGGTCCGCTGGGTGGGGAAGCCTTCGAGCTGCAACCAACGTTGCAGCGAGTCAGCACCGAGGTGTTTTTGGACGACCAGGCACGCGGTTCCTCCCTCGTCGAGGCGGGCCAGCCACTCCAGGAGAAGTGCGCGCATCGCGGGTTTGCCGATACGGACCGGCGGATTCGACCAGATCGTCGCGAACCGGATCTCCGGAGGAACGTCACCGGGTGCTGCCACTTGCATGTTGGTGATGCCATTGCGTCGCGCATTGCGCAGACACAGCTCGCGGGCCCGAGAATTGACGTCAACGGCCCAGACCGTGGCGTGTGGCGATCGCAGCGCCATCGCCAAGGCGATTGGTCCGGCGCCAGCGCCGAGGTCAAGCAGATGTCCCGTCGAAGCGAGTGGCAAGTCGGCGCGGAGGAGCAGATTGGTCCCCGAGTCGACGTGACCGCGGCTGAAGACACCGCGATCGGTTTCCATCACGAACGCGGTGTCGGGGAGCATGACGTCGATCACCACCGGGGCAGACGCCACGGTGGGGTCGTCATCGAAGTAATGAGCGTCGTCAACCGGGTCCACGCGTCGTAGCCTGGCAGGAATGTCGTACAAGATCAGGACATACGGCGATCCCGTGTTGAAGACCAAGGCGGCCGCGGTCGACAATATCGACGGCAAGGTCATCCGCCTTGTCGACGAGATGTTCGACACGCTCATCGACTCCGGCAACGGCTTGGCGCTCGCGGCCCCGCAAATTGGCGTGCAGAAGCAGGTGGTGGTCTGGGATCTGGGCGATGAGCCACTGGCGATCGTCAACCCTGAAGTCGTCGAGTCCGACGGCGAATGGGTCTTCGACGAAGGCTGCCTGTCGATTCCGGGGTTGTACGTCGAAATGCTTCGGCCAAAGAAGGTGCTGGTTCGTGGCGTCAGTCTCGACGGCGAGATCATCGAGATCGAAGCCGACGAGTTGGAAGCGCGCATGTTTCAACACGAGATCGACCACCTCCACGGTGTGTTGATGTTCGATCGCCTTGAGGGCGACCAGCGCAAAGAAGCGATGCGCGAGTACCGGCGAATTGAAGAACAAGCCGCTGAGGGCGCGACCGAGCGCCAACCGCTCCGCAGGCGTCTGGGTCTCTCCTGATCAGGCCAGTTCAATGAAGCTCGTCTACCTCGGCACACCCGAGATGGCGGTGCCACCCCTTCAGGCCTTGCACGCAGCTGGCCACGAGATCGTGCTCGTCGTCACACGTGTCGACAAGAAGCGGGGGAGAGGCGGAGCGCTGTCACCGAGCCCGGTCAAGGCCGCCGCCATTGAATTGGGCCTCCCTGTCTCGCACGATCCGGATGACGTCATCCTGGCCGTCGAGCGTGACGGTGCAGAGCTGGGGGTCGTTGTTGCCTACGGCCGGATGATCAGGCCGCATATCCTTGGGGTCATTCCGATGGTCAACGCGCACTTCTCGCTGTTGCCGCGATGGCGCGGAGCGGCACCTGTCGAGCGAGCGCTCCTCGCAGGCGACAGCGAGACCGGCGTGTGCATCATGGCCCTCGAAGAAGGTCTCGACACCGGCGGAGTGTACAACTGCGTCACGACGCCGATCACCGACGACACAACCGCCGCGGAGCTGCGCGTTCGGCTGGTTGACATCGCAGCAGACCTGCTCGTGCGGACGCTGAACACACCGCTCGCCGAGTGGATCGATACGGCCGAGCCGCAACACGGCGAGACGCTGTACGCCGCGAAGTTCGCGAAGCCGGACTTCGAAATCGACTGGGCGCAGCCTGCCGAGCACGTTCACCGGCTGATTCGAGTCGGGGGAGCGTGGACCACGTTCCGCGACAAGCGCTTGAAGATCCATGCGGCCGACCTCGTGGATGGCGTACTCGTTCCGACATCAGTGCAACCGGAAGGCAAGGGCCCTATGGACTTCGCAGCATGGCGCAACGGCGCGCAACCAACTGCCAACGAATTGTTCGGAACGCTGTGAGCGACTGGACCGCGCCGTCGGGGCCTCCCGTCGATGACACGAAACCGTTGAATCGCAAGCAGCGTCGCGCCGCACTCCAGAACTCGGACTGGAACGACAAAGGCCGGACCGATCCGCGTGCACACACCGAGAAGCGCGAGACAGCTCGCCAACTGGCCTTTGATGTGCTGCAGCGCATCGAGAACGACGGGGCGTACGCCAACCTCGTGCTCGGTCCGACGCTGGCGGCATCCAATCTGTCTGATCAAGATCGGCGCTTTGCCACCGAGCTCGTCTACGGCTCGACCCGAATGCGGCGTGCCTGCGATGCGATCATCGACCGGTTTGTCAGCCAGCCTCCTGACGATGCGACCCGCTCGCTCCTTCGGCTCGGTGCGTATCAGCTCGCGTATGCGGGGGTGCCGGCGCACGCCGCGGTCAGCGAGACCGTGGAACTCGCGCCGGGTAAGACCCGTGGCTTCGTCAATGCTGTGCTGCGCCGCGTTGCCGACTCGCCGATCGAGTCGATGACGTGGCCTTCTGACGCATCGCGGCTGAGCTACCCCAACTGGCTGGCCGATCGGCTGGTGACCGAACTCGGTGACGAAGCAATTTCTGCGATGGAGCGGATGAACGAGCCGCCCCCGGTGACAGCGCGTGCCGATGGCTACGTGCAGGACCGATCGTCGCAGTGGGTTTCGGCGTCGGTCGACGCTGGCCCCGACGAGCGCGTTCTCGACGTGTGTGCAGCTCCGGGCGGGAAGGCGACAGCGATTGCCAACGACGGTGCGCTCGTCATCGCGGCAGACATGCGTCACCGCCGTGTGCAGCTCGTCCGCGAGAACGCCATCAAGCTCGACCTCGAGCTCCCGGTGGTCACCGCCGACGGGACTGCGCCGCCATTCCGCCCGGCCTCATTCGACGCGGTGCTCCTCGATGCACCGTGCTCGGGACTTGGCGCGCTGCGTCGTCGTCCAGATGCTCGTTGGCGTATCGAAGCCAGCGACATCACCGAATTGGCCGTGCTGCAGCGTGGGCTGCTCGCTGCGGCCGCGACGCTGGTCAAGCCAGGTGGCCGACTCATCTACAGCGTGTGCACGGTGACGGCTGAGGAGTCGATCGATCATCCGACCCCTGCAGGATTCGAAGTCGATCCCAGTGAACCTGCAGTCGGCACGTGGCGGCGTTTCGGGCACGGGTGGCGGGTGTTGCCGCACGATGCAGACACTGACGGAATGGTGCTGATTCGCTACCGTCGGGTCACATGAGTGCATCGATGGCGGCTGACCGGCAACAGGCGAAGGTGCTGACCTGCAGTGATGGAGTCATCCACGGCACGCGCGATGACAAGAGCGGCGCAGCTCTCGCCGCTCATCTCGTGGTGGCAGGGTTTGACGTAGTCGAGCAGCGGGTCACCGCTGATGGCACGGACAACGTCGCTGCGGCGTTGACGGAACTGACCGATGGTTTCGCCGGACTCGTGGTCTCGACAGGCGGCACGGGTTTTGCTCCACGGGACCAGACACCGGAAGGCACGCGTGCGGTCATCGAACGCGAAGCTCCCGGTCTCGCCGAGGCCATGCGCCTGTGCAACCCGCTCGGTCGGCTCTCGCGTGGGGTTGCCGGTATCCGGGGCAACGCGATCATCGTGAACACCCCGGGCAGTACCAAGGGCTGTGTCGAACAACTCGACGCGATCCTCGACGTGCTGCCGCATGCGCTTCGGTTGTTGCACGACACGGACAACTCACACTGACCACAAACCCAGTGACATCAGGTTGGGAGCAGGCGTCACTCTGAGTTGCGTCGAGGCCGGGAGCAGGCGTCACTGAAACTCGCAGGTCGTCAGCGGCGGAGTCTCGATACCCTCACGGCGTGCTCAATGTCGTTCTCCCCAAGGGTTCACTCGAAAAGGCAACGCTCGAATTGTTCGACGCTGCCGACCTGCCTGTGAACCGTTCCTCATCGGTCGACTATCAAGCGACGATCGACGATCCCCGAATCGCGTCGGTCCGGATCTTGCGTCCCCAGGAGATTCCGACGTACGTCGCCGAAGGGCTCTTCGATATTGGTATCACCGGTCGCGACTGGGTCGAGGAGACGGGCAGCGTTGTCGAGAGCCTCGGAGAACTGAAGTACTCCAAGAACACCTCGAAGCCAATTCGGATGGTGGTCGCAGTGGCGGGCGATTCGGCGGCAGAGTCGGTGACGGACCTCCCGAACGGCGTGCGTGTCCAGACGGAATACCTCGGTATCACGAAGAAGTTCTTCGAGCAGCAGGGTGTCGAGGCCAACATTCGACTTTCCTATGGCGCCACCGAGGCCAAGATTCCTGACATTGCCGACTGTGTTGTCGAGATCACCGAAACCGGTCGAGCCCTTCGTGCTGCCGGTCTCAAGGTGATCGACACGATTCTCACGAGCTATACCGAAGTCGTGGCAAATCCGGTCGCGTTCGCCGATCCGGAGAAGCGCAAGGCAATGGAGCAGGTGATGACCCTGCTCAACGGCGTTCTTGATGCCAGGGGCAAGGTGCTCCTGAAGCTGAACGTCGATGAGGATCATCGCGATGCGGTACTTGCCGTCCTGCCGTCGATGAAGTCGCCCACGGTGTCACCACTGTCCGGTGGAGGGTACGCAGTCGAATCAGTCATCGAGAAGCGCACGGTCAACCTGGTGATCCCGGCGTTGCGTGAGGCAGGAGCCACCGACTTGCTCGAGATGTCGATTTCCAAGATCGTGCCGTGACCACCACCTCGACGGGGACGGTCACGGCCTTTGACGAATCGGTCGGCCTGGGAACCATCACGTCCGAGGACGGCTCCGAACACCCATTCCACTGCATCGAGATCTCAGACGGGAGCCGGTCGATTGCCGTCGGCACGGCCGTCTCGTTCGACCTCCTCGCCAAATTTGGCCGTTACGAAGCCGCTCGCATCCGGTCCTGAATTCGGCTGCTTGGGTATTCAGATGGTTGACGACGCATCGCTCCGCGCTGAGCGAGAGCGTCGGATTCTCGAGGTGCTGCTGTCGCTGAACGAAGGCGAAGTGACCACTTACGGCGATGTCGCTGACGTCGCTGGGTATCCGAAGATGTCTCGTCTTGTCGGTCGTATCGTCGGCCACACTGACGTCGACGTTCCGTGGTGGCGCGTTGTCAACGCCTCGGGTCATCTGAGGTCAAGTAATCCTCAGCTTCAGGCCGACATCCTTGCCGAGGAGGACGTGATCGTGCGCAATTCACGCGTGGTCGACGCCCCGCTCGGCCGCTTCGCCCGTCACCCCTGACCGAAATGTGAGGGGAAATCGTCGCTCAACGCCCATTTTCCATCATTTTTCGGGCGGGGTTCAGCTGTTGGAGGGCTGCTCGGCACCTTTGATCTGCACGAAGGCGAGGCGGATGTTGTTGAGTGCATCGCGCATCGTGGGCGCTTCTTCGCCGAGGCGGTCGCCGAGACCGTCGACGAGGCAGGCAACGGCATCTATGGCCAGTACGGACTGTTCGAGGTCAGGGGGAGTGGCCGACAGGTGGATGGCGGCCAACTCGTACAGGCCCATGACGTGGTTCGTCACCACGACTTCGGCAGGAACGTCTGCGAGACGTGATCGAGCGTCTTCCATCGCCCGCTGTGCTTCTTGCATGGCATCGATGGACTCTTGATCGAGCTCGGGCTCGGCGCCGAAACCGGCGAGGCCTTCATTGATATCTGCGAATTCAGCAGTGTGGTCGGAGTCGGAATCTGGCGTTGGAGCACTTTCGTCAGTCACGTGCGGTAGCCTACCGAGCAACAATTGAGGCGAAGTGGGGGAAACTCCCACCTGGCCACGACCGCGAGTTCCCGAGAACAACGGAAACTTCAACCGTGCGTCCAGGTCCCGGCTGAGACCAGCCACGTGCACGGCACGACATCGAGAGATGTCCGTGGCGTGTTTGTGTTGGCCGCTCCGTGACATTTCGCGTTGAGCGCCATCACATTCAAAACATGGGGAGGCCCATTTGTACAGGAGAGCAGTCTCATAGCACCTCGAAACGAACAACGCGGCGACCAGCATCGCATCAACGACCGCATCCGATCACGCGAAGTCCGACTCATCGGACCCACAGGTGACCAACTCGGAATCAAAGCGGTTCCCGAAGCGCTGCGAATGGCCCGTGGCTTTGATCTCGATCTCGTGGAGGTCGCACCTGGTGCGAATCCCCCCGTTTGTCGGATCATGGACTACGGAAAGTTCAAGTACGAGGAGGGCCAAAAGGCCAAAGAGGCTCGTAAAAAATCGACCAACGTCACGGTGAAAGAAGTGAAGTACCGGCCGAAAATCGGCAGGGGCGACTTCGACACCAAGACACGCAACGTCATCAGATTCATCGACGAAGGCCACAAGGTCAAGATCACGCTGCAATTCCGCGGCCGTGAGATGGCCCACCCGGAGCTCGGTTCGAAGATTCTCGATGATGTGCTTGAGTCAGTGGGGCCGGCCGCCAAAGTCGACACCCAAGCTCGATTCGAGGGCCGCAGCATGACCATGGTGCTGTCCCCGGACAAACAAGCCCAAGAAGCAATGAAGAAGGCAGCCGCCGAGGCTGCCAAAGAAGCAGAGGCCGCAAGCGCAGCCGCTGAGACTGAGACACCAACCGACACCGAAGCGTCGACTGAGCCTGTGGCAACCGCCCCGGTTGAGGAAGCCGTCGAGGTCGAAGAGGTCGCCGAAGTCGAAGCAGCCGAAGCAGCCGAAGCAGCCGACACGGCCACCGCCGAGTCGGAAACAACTGAATAAGGAGCGTTCGATGCCCAAGATGAAGACATCGAAGACCGCCGCGAAGCGGTTCAAGAAGACTGGCACCGGAAAGCTGCGCCATGAGCAGCAGAACAACCAGCACAAGTTCGAGGGCAAGTCGTCCTCGCGCAAGCATCGCCTCGACCGCGATGCCGACGTTCACAAGGGCGATGCCCGCAAGATCAAGCGCCTCCTGGCTGAGCGCTGAGTAGAAGGAAAAGACAATGGCACGAGTGAAACGTGGCGTCGCGTCCAAGAAGCGGCACAAGAAGGTACTGAAGCAGGCCAAGGGCTACTACGGCAATAAGAGCCGTTCGTTCCGGGCCGCAAACGAGCAGGTCATGCGGTCGGGCAATTACGCCTTCCGCGACCGGCGTGCGCGCAAGGGCGAAATGCGTCGCCTGTGGATCCAGCGGATCAACGCTGGCACCCGCCAGCACGACATGAGCTACAGCCGGTTCATCGCCGGTATGAACGCCGCTGGCATCGAAGTCGACCGCAAGATCCTCGCGGAGCTCGCGGTCACCGAGCCCGCAGCGTTCGCCAAACTGGTCGAAAGCGCGAAGGCAGCTCTCTGACCAGTAGTTTCCAGAGCACATGAGCGCTCTGGACTACAAAAACTCACGAGTTCAAGATCTGCGACGCCTCCTGGGGCGTCGCAGTTCGCGTTACGACGAAGGTGTGTTCGTCGTCGAGGGCCCTGTTCTCGTCGCTGAAGCAGTACGCGCTGGTTGGCGCGTCGACGCGCAGTTCGTGCCCGAGGGCAGCGATGCAGCAATCGACGGCGCTGGTTCGGTGTACGAGCTTCGATCAGGCGTGCTGGAGCGAGTTGCCTCCACCGCGGCTCCACAGCCGCCGATTGCCATCGTGGGAATGCCCGAGGTTGGCGACGTGCACGAACGGCTGCTCGCAGCGTCCTTGGTCGTCGCGCTTGACCGGGTGAGCGACCCGGGCAACCTCGGCACGATTCTACGGTCGGCTGAAGCCGCTGGCGCTGACCTGGTTGTGCTGACGCCTGGCGGCGTCGACCCCTACAACTCGAAAGTCGTCCGCTCGTCGGCCGGGGCGTTGTTCAACGTGCCGGTGGTCGTTGCCGAGCTTGACGAGTTGCGAACTGCAGGCCTCCGGCTGATCGGCTCAAGCAGTCACGACACTGACGGCCGAACCGTGCACCCGCATACCGACATCGACCTCACCGGACGCGTCGCCATCGTGATGGGGAACGAAGCGGCGGGCCTTCCCGACGAATGGGACGACGCCGCCGGGCCGATCCGCGAGTGGGTCACCATTCCGCATCACGGCCGTACGGAGTCACTCAACGTCGCCATGGCCACCACGGTCTTGGCGTTCGAGGCTGCCCGCCAACGTTCCTGACTCTCGTAACGTGGTCGAGATGGCGACACGGGTGGTTCCGATTCTCCCGACTCAGGATGCTGCCGCTGCAGTCCAGTGGTACCGGCACTACGGGTTCGAGGTGGTGTTCGAACATCGATTCGAGCCGCACCTGCCTGCTTATGTCGGAATCAAGCGTGGCGACGCCGAGATCCACCTGTCGGAGCACACCGGCGACATCGCCACACCCGGGCTGCTCTACATCTGGGTCGATGCCGTCGAGCCGCTTGCCGCGCTGTCGGGCGCAACCATCGACGAGATGCCGTGGGCGCGGGACTTCGAGATCGCTGATCCCGACGGAAACCGATTGCGGTTCGCCGAGCCCGTCGCTGGATGATTCGACGGTCTGCAGCTGACCGCTCCGACCAGATCGCTGGCTCACTCAGAGAACTGATCGACTGATCGAGCAGTCTGACGGGCTATCCTGCCCCTCGTGAATCTGCAGTCGCAGCGATTTCTGTTCCCCGGGTGACCGGGGGACGTGCCCAGCGCTCAATTGCTCCTGCCCACGTTTTGCCGTTCGTCCGGGGACTGACGCGTCTCATCCGGATGACCTGAAAGGACTCTCGTGATCACTGACATCATCGCTGCGAAAGACGCAGCACTTGCCGACATTGAGGCAGCCGCCTCCCTGGAAGACATCGTTGCCCTGACGACCAGGTACGCCGGCAAGAAGGGCGAACTCGCTGCGCTGAAGAAGCAGTTAGGCAGCCTCGATTCAATCGAGCAGAAGAAGGCGGCAGGCGCTGCCGTCAACGACGCGATGTCGGCGGTCGATGTGGCCCTCGACGCCCGGCGCGCCGTTCTCTCTGCTGCGGCCCTGGCAGAGCAGGTCGAAAACGAACGACTCGATCTCACTGAATTCATGGGAGCGCCGACTCGCGGCCACGCTCACCTCGCTACCCAGGCCTGGGAGCGGTTGGAAGACGTCTTCGTCGGCTTGGGGTTCCGTGTGGCGGAAGGCCCCGAAGTCGAGACTGACTGGCACAATTTTGAAGCGCTCAACATGCCGATTGGCCACCCGGCGCGCGGAGAGTGGGACACGTTGTTTGTCGACCACGTGCCGCCAGGAGGCGAACCGGGTTCCACGGTTTTGCGTACGCACACGTCGCCGGTGCAGATTCGCACGATGCTGGATGAAGAACCGCCGATCTACATCGTGGCGCCGGGGCGGGTGTTTCGTCGCGATACGCCGGACGCCACACACATGCCGGTGTTCCATCAGATCGAGGGTCTGGTCATTGATCGCAACATCACGATGGCTGACCTTGCCGGCACGATTGACGCCTTCACGAAGGCCTACTTCGGGCCGGGGTTCAACTCTCGCCTGCGGCCGAGCTACTTCCCGTTCACTGAACCATCGGCCGAGTTCGACATCCAACGACCAGATGGCAGCTGGATCGAGTTGGGCGGTTCGGGCATGGTGCACCCGAACGTCCTACGCGCCGGTGGCCTCGACCCTGAGGAGTGGAGCGGATTTGCCTTTGGATTCGGTATCGACCGCATGGCGATCATGCGCCATGGCGTGGCGGACATCCGCGAGATGTTCGCCGATGACATCCGATTCCTCGAGCAGTTCTAAAGGAGCGCAGTTCTGATGAAGATCCTTCTTTCATGGCTCAACGAATACGGCGACTTCGCCGATCCGACCGACAGCGCAGCGGTCGCGCGCGTCGCTGACGCAATCACCGCGCTCGGACTCGAAGTGGAGTCGGTCGAGGTGATCGGCGAAACGGTCGAGGGCGTCGTGACGGCCAAGATCAATCGTCTCGAGTCGCACCCCGATGCGGCCAAGGTGCAACGCGTCCACGTCACTACTGGTGCCGGCGACGAGCTGCACGTCTGGTGCGGGGCTGACAACATCTCCGAAGGCGACATCGTTCCGCTCGCCACACTCGGCACGACCATGCCGAACGGGATGACCATCGAGCGACGCGGCATCCTGGGCATCGACTCGGAAGGAATGCTCTGCAGCGCCACCGAACTGGGCCTCGGCGACGACCACTCCGGCATCCGCTTGCTCGATCCCGACACACCGCTTGGTCTGCCATACGGCGAGGCACTTGGGCTCAGCCTCGATGTGCTGATCGATGCTGACGTGACCCGCAACCGTCCGGACTGCTGGGGCTACGTCGGGATCGCCCGCGACCTCGCTGCCAAGATGGGCGTCGAGTTCCGCCCGCCGGTACCTGCCTTCGAAGTCGCCGGCGAAGCGCGTACGACGCCGGTCGAGATCGTCGATGGCGATCGCTGCGCCCGTTTCACCTCGACGGTGATCTCGGGCGTCGAAGTGAAGCCGTCACCGGACTGGATGGCCAATCGTCTCACCGCAGCTGGCATGCGCCCGATCAGCAACGTCGTGGATGTGAGCAACTACGTGATGCTCGAGCTGAACCAGCCGAACCATGCCTATGACCTTGACACCCTCGGTGGTGGCGGGTTCCGTATCCGGCTTGCCAACGACGGCGAGTTGCTGACCACGCTTGACGGGGATGCTCGTACGTTCACTGCGGAGGACCTTTTCATCTGTGATGCCGACGACACGCCGATCGGCGTTGGTGGAATCATGGGTGGCCTCGATTCTGAAATCAGCGATGCAACCACGACGGTCGCCCTCGAGATGGCCTGGTTCAGCCTCGTTGGCATTGGCCAGACCGTGACCCGCACCAATTTGCGTTCCGAAGCGTCGTCTCGTTTCGAACGCGGCGTTGATCCGCACGGCATGCCAAACGCCGTGCTCCGTTTCGCCGAACTCCTGTCTGAGACATGCCCGGACCTCGTCGTGCACGCCGGGGGAGCAGACGCCCGAAGCGACTTCCTGCCCGCCGCCGAGCGGTCGGTCGACGTGCGAGTCGGCGCCGTGAACCGTCTCCTTGGCACCGATTTCATCGCTGATGATCTTTCTGCGTTACTCGACCCGATCGGCTACACGGTGTCGGGCGTGGGGGACACTCGCAGTGTCGTGCTGCCTACCTGGCGGCTCGACTCCACCGATGAAGTCGACGTCATCGAAGAAGTTGCACGCCACCATGGCTACGAAAAGCTTGGCAAGTCTGTGCCGAAGTCCACCGTCCACGGCGGCCTGACGCCGCACCAACAGCGCCGGCGGCTGGTGCGCGAAGTACTGCTTGGTCTCGGTATTTCCGAAGCCATGCCGAACCCCTTTCTGGCCCCTGGCACGCTGGCCAAAGCGGGGTTGCCTCCCGAGGCGATCTCCATCACCAACCCGCTGGTGATGGAAGAGAGCGTGCTGCGCACGTCACTGCGTCCCGGCCTGCTGGAGGCGCTCGCATTCAACGAGTCCCATCGTCGCACCGGTGTGCGGTTGTACGAGATCGGCCACGTGTATCCGCCCAGTGACGGGGAACTGCCCGCCGAATACGAAGCGCTGACGGTGGTGCTCGCCGGCGAGGAAGCGCCCGCCGCTGTGGCGGTGTGGCGCGAGCTCGTCAACACACTCGGTGCTGGAGCTCGAGTTGATCAGAGCCGAGTGCCCGCAGGGCTCCATCCCACGCGTACCGCGACGCTGCAGGCAGGCAAGGAGCCACTTGGTGCGGTCGGCGAAGTTGCGCCTGATGTGCTTGCGGCGTTTGATGTCCACGAGCGAGTGGCAATTCTCGAGCTGGATCTCGACCAGTTGCTGGGTCGCGAGCCAAAGCCGACGCAGTGGAAGGCGACGAGCCGCCAGCCATCGAGCGACCTCGATCTTGCATTTACGTTGCCGAACGACATTCCCGCGGAAAAGCTCGACAAGGCGATCCGGCAGGGTGCAGGAAAGCTCCTCGTCGACATGTCACTGTTCGACGTGTATCGGGGGACCGGCGTTGCGGACGGCAGCCGTTCGCTTGCGTACCGCCTCCGTCTCCAAGCAATTGATCGCAATCTGACTGATGCTGACATCGCCGACGTGCGACGAGGGGTTGAGACAGCGACAATCAAGCTGGGCGCCGAGCTGCGAAGCTGACGGGATGACATCTCCGGGAGAGACTGATCTCGACAAGATGCTGGCGACGTTGCGTGTCGAGCGGCGTCCGGGTGTCTTCACCTATGCCACTGTGCGTACGCCGGCACCGGAATTGCTCGCTGCAGCCCATGGGGTGGTCACCGAAGGTGACCTCACCACTCTGGTCCTGCCCGTCGAGGCCGCCGAGCGAGCAGGCCTGCCGGTTGAGCTGGAGATGGCGTGGCTCTCGCTCACGGTCCAGTCAAGTCTTGAAGCGGTGGGGTTGACTGCGGCGTTCTCCGCCACGCTCGGCAAAGCCGGTATCCCGTGCAACGTGCTGGCTGGCTTCCATCACGATCACATTCTCGTGCCGGTTGATCGAGCGCAGCAGGCCATCGACGTGCTGACGGTCCGCTGATCTCAGTTCATGCTGAGATCATCGGGGGCATTGGCCAGCCAGGCCAGGCGACCGGGTTGGCGCCGCAGCACTTCGCGCCAGAGCTCGTCAGGAGCATTGGTGAACACGTCGCTGGTTTGTGCATCGAGTACGAGCCAGGCGCCAGCATCGATTTCGCCTTCGAGTTGACCGGGGCCCCACCCCGCATAGCCGCGGAAGACTCGGACTTCGTTGACCGAGGCGGCCACGATCGCTGGATCAGCGGTGAGGTCGGCGGAGGCGATGACTCCCACGATTGGTGTGAGCGCTTCGTCGTCGATATCGGGATCTTTGGCCGCAGCGAGCGCGATCAGCGCCGTCGATTCAACAGGTCCACCCTCGAACACTGAGCTGGGGGCCGTCTGGAGGTCGATCCACCGGTCGAGCGGTTCGTCGAGAGCCTCGTCGCTGGAACGATTGATGACAACGCCGACTGCGCCTTCGTCATGGTGCTCGAGCACATAGATGACCGTGCGGTCGAAGTTCGGGTCCTCCAGTGGCGGGGCGGCGAGGAGAAGTCGACCCTTGGTGACGGGTGCGCTCGGAAACACGGGAACAGTCTGCCGGATCTGGTGACTCGAAACTCGCCATGGCAGCTCAGCTGCGGTGACTCGTGTTCGTTGTATGATCATGCAGTTGACTGTATGATCATACAATGACGAAGATCAACGTCGGTATCATCGGTGCATCGGGGTTCACCGGCGCTGAACTGCTCCGCATCGCGGCACAGCATCCCCACTTCGACGTGCGCCTCGCCACAGGTGACTCGATGGCAGGCCGCCGAGCTGCTGATGTGTACCCCTCGCTCGAACTGGGTTACCCGAACTTGGTGTTCGAACAGTTTGATCCGGCGTCGCTCGATGGTCTCGACCTCGTGATTCTGGGCCTGCCCCACGCAGCATCGATGGACCTTGCTCCGCAGATCGTGGGCAAGGTCGGATGTGTCGTCGACCTCTCGGCGGCATACCGGCTCCAGGACACCACGCAGTACCCCGAGTTCTACGGATTCGAGCACACCCAACCCGAGATGCTTGGCGACGCGGTGTACGGCCTCCCCGAGTTCCACCGAATCGACTTGCAAGGCGCACAGCTCATCGCCACACCTGGCTGCCACGTCACGGCCGCGGCGCTGGCGCTGAAGCCGCTGGTTGATGCCGGACTGATCGCCACGGCCGGAATCGCTGTGAACTCGCTCACCGGGATCACCGGTGCGGGCCGCGCAGCGAGCGACGTGAACATGTTCACCAGCATCGATTCGAACACGCGGGCGTACGGCCTGCTCACTCATCGCCACACCCCCGAGATCGAGCAGGAGATCGGGGCGCAGGTGTTGTTCACGCCACACCACGTCCCCATGAGCCGAGGCATCCTGGCCACGTGCACTGCGCCGGCCACCGCCGCAGCGTCGGCGGACACGGTGATGGACGTGATGCGCGAGTTCTACGCTGACGAACCGTTTGTTGCAGTGATCGATGGCGCGCCGCAGACCAAGTCGGTGATGGGGTCGAATGCCGCACACGTCTCGGCGCGGTTCGACGAGCGGACCGGCATGGTCCTTGCGATGTGTGCCATCGACAACCTCACGAAGGGCGCATCCGGCGGCGCAGTTCAAGCGGCCAACGTGGCGTTGGGGCTCGACGAGGGCGCTGGCCTGACCACCGTCGGAGTTGCACCGTGAGCCCGATCATCGACGAGGCCGGACTACGCGCCTCCACATTGGTCGAGGCACTGCCCTACATCCGCCGCTTCGCCGGCAAAACGATTGTCGTGAAGTACGGCGGGAATGCGTTGGCGGGCACCGAGGGCCACGATCCGCTGACGTTGTTTGCCGAGGACATCGTGCTGATGCGGCTGGTCGGGATGCGTCCCGTCGTGGTGCATGGCGGTGGCCCGCAGATCACCGCCCTGATGGAACGGCTGGGAAAGAAGTCCGAGTTTGTCAATGGGCTCCGGGTCACGGATGCCGAGACCGTCGAAATTGCCCGCATGGTGCTCAAAGGACAGGTCAACCCGCAGCTCGTCGCCGCCATCAACGTGCACGGCAACTACGCGGTCGGTGTCAGTGGCGTCGATGGCGGCCTCATTCGGGCCGAAGCACGCGACCCCGAGCTGGGTTTCGTCGGCGATGTCACGGAAATCAACCCCGAGGTCATCAACGGGCTCTTGGACGACGAGTTCATTCCGGTCATCGCCACGATCGGCAGCGACGAGACCGGCCAGGCGTACAACATCAACGCTGACACCGCTGCCGGAGCGATCGCCGAGGCGCTTGGTGCCGAGAAGCTGATCTATCTCACCGACATCGAAGGATTGCGCCGCGACGTTGCCGACGCGGCCACGTTGATTCGGCGGACGACTGCTGACCAGCTCGACGCATTGGTTGCCGACGGCATCATCGCAGGCGGGATGATCCCCAAGATCGACAGTTGCACGCATGCTGTGCGCAACGGCGTCAATGGGGGCCACATTCTCGACGGTCGAGTTGCGCATGTGCTGCTGCTCGAGCTGTTCACCGACGACGGCATTGGCACGATGATTGAAAACACCGGGACCGAACAGACAGGAACAAGGTCATGAGCCACGATTTCGACACCCCGGGAGCGCAGAGTTGCCCGTTCATGCCGGTGTTCGGTCCGCCTTCGATCATGTTCGAGCGGGGAAGTGGCACCGAGCTGTGGGACTCGAACGGCAAGCGCTACCTCGACTTTCTGGCTGGTATCGCCGTGACATCGCTCGGTCACAGCCACCCTGCAATCGCGCAGGCAATCAGTGACCAGTCGACACGGTTGCTGCATGTGTCGAACTTCTTTGCCAACCCGGTGGCAACAGAGGCCGCGGTCAAGATCAACCGCCTGCTGTTTGACGCGACGGGCCAACACGGGCAGATCTTCTTCACTAACTCGGGCGCCGAGTCCAACGAGTGTGCGTTGAAGCTCGCGCGCAAGCATGGCGGCCGAGGGCGGCACACCGTCGTGAGCGCGCTCGGCAGTTTTCACGGCCGTACCTTGGCGTCGTTGGCAGCAACGGGGCAACCGACGAAACACGAGCCGTTCTTCCCGATGCCCGACGGGTTCAAGCACGTCGCGTGGGGAGACCTCGACGCGATGCGCGCAGCGGTCGATGGTTCGGTTGCTGCCGTGCTGATCGAGTCGGTGCAAGGCGAGGGTGGTGTCAATCCGGCCACGACCGAGTACCTGCGAGGTATCCGCGAACTCTGCAACGAGACCGGTGCGTTGATGATGGTCGATGAGATTCAGACCGGATTTGCCCGCACTGGTAGATGGTTTGGGTTCGAGCATGCAGGTGTGAGCCCGGATGTGGTCACTCTGGCCAAGGCAATGGGCAATGGGATGCCCGTCGGTGCTTGCTGGGCGCGTGCCGATGTCGCTGCTGTCTTCGAGCCCGGTGACCATGGCAGCACGTACTCTGGGACTGCCATTGCCACGGCAGCGGTCAACGCCACGATCGACGAGATGCTCCGCATC
Source organism: uncultured Ilumatobacter sp. (assembly GCF_963980585.1). Taxonomy (NCBI): domain Bacteria; kingdom Bacillati; phylum Actinomycetota; class Acidimicrobiia; order Acidimicrobiales; family Ilumatobacteraceae; genus Ilumatobacter; species uncultured Ilumatobacter sp. Next base: position 7,282 of record NZ_CAXCAM010000007.1, on the reverse strand, counting down.
GATGCACCAGCGCTAGCCGTTGCCACCGGCGCGAAGCTGGTGACTGCGCTCCTCGAACTTGACGGCGTCGTCGGTGTCCGTGGGCATGGACTGATGCTCGGAGTCGAACTTGCTGATGGAATCGATGCGCGAGTCGCCTACGCGGACCTCCTCGAAGCCGGACTCATCGTGAACGCCGTCAATCCCACCACCATTCGTCTCATCCCACCGCTGAACATCAGCGATGCGGAGGTGGCCGAGGCCGTGGCGATGATCGGATCCGCGCTCAACGAACAGATCGCAGCTGGCTCATGACCCGCCACCTCATCGACATCGCGGACTTCAGTGCCGCGGAAGTCACAGCGATACTTGATCTCGCCGAGGTCCCGCTGGCCGACTTGCCTCGGCCGCTCACGGGCCAAGGCGTCGCGCTGATCTTTGAAAAGCCGTCGGCTCGGACTCGGCACTCGATGGAAATGGCGGTCGTCCAGCTCGGTGGCCACCCGGTGTTCACACGCGGCGAAGAAGTCGGATTCGACACCCGCGAGCCAGTAGAAGACGTGGCGCGGATCATGGAAGGATTCCACGCGTTGATCGCCGCCCGCGTGTACGACCACTCGACCATCACCCGGCTCGCCGCCGTCGCGACGGTGCCCGTTGTCAACATGCTCAGCGATCATTCCCATCCGTTGCAGGCCTTCGCCGATGCGCTGACGATGCGTCAGCACCTCGGTGACCTCGCAGGCCAAACGGTGGCGTACGTCGGTGATTACAACAACGTCGCTCGATCGCTGGCTGAAATCTCAGCCCGACTGGGGATGCACATCCGCCTCGCTTGCCCGCTCGGCTTCGAAGCCGACGACGCTGAGATTGACCGCATCCTCTTGCTCGGCGCCGCCTCAGTTGAACAGGGCAACCGACCTATCGAGATGGTTGTCGGGGCTCACGCGGTGCACACCGATACTTGGGTGTCGATGGGCGAAGAAGAGGACAAAGAAGCCAAGCGACAGAAGTTCGACGGCTTCACCGTGGACGACGCCATGATGGATGCTGCCGGTCCCGCATCGATCTTCATGCATTGCCTGCCGGCCTACCGCGGCTTCGAGGTCACAGCATCGGTCATCGACGGTCCTCGCTCAGTCGTCTTTCAGCAGGGGCACAACCGGATGCACGCCGCACGGGGCGCGCTTGCGTTCTTGATGGGGGTCGAGACATGACCAGCAAGGTGCAGCGTCAAACCCTCATTGTGCGACTCGTCGGCGATCATGAGGTCACGAGCCAACCCGATCTGATCGACCTGTTGGCGGCTGAAGGCATCGACGCCACGCAGGCAACGGTGTCGCGCGACCTCGATGACATCGGCGCGGTCAAGGTACGTGTCCCCGGGGGAAACACGGTGTACGCCATTCCAGAATTTGCGCCTGACCGGATTGCACCAGTTGACCAGCTCCGGCGCGTGATGGGGGAGTGGGTCGCCGAAGTGGCGGTCTCCGGCAACATTGTGGTGTTACGTACCCCGCCCGGGTGTGCTCACGTCGTGGCCTCAGCGCTCGACCGCAGCCGGCCCGACGGTCTGCTCGGCACCGTGGCTGGTGACGACACGCTGATGTGCATCTCGGTCAACGCCGATGGCACAGATCTCTGCAACGACTTGAAAGACTTCGCTGGACTCGACTGAGTCGACGGCGAACGGCGGACTGAAAGGCCTCCATGGATCTCGATGACAAGAATGAATTCGCGCGCGACGCACACTTGCCGGAACAGGCCAAGACGTTGTGGCACGGTCGCTTTACCGGTGGCCCGTCAGAGTCGCTGCTGGCCTACACCGTCAGCCTTCCGTACGACCAGCGAATGTGGCGCGACGACATCGCCGGTTCCAAGGGCCACGTTCGGGGACTTGCCCGCGTCGGATTGCTGACCGAGGACGAGCGCAACGCGATCCTCGGCGCACTCGACCAAGTCGCTGACGAGATGGAGGGCAGCGGGTTCCATTTTGTCGATAGCGACGAGGACATCCACACCGCCATCGAACGCCGAGTCACCGAGATTGCCGGTGCAGCAGGCGGCAAGCTCCACACCGCCCGGAGCCGAAACGACCAGGTGGCCACCGCCTTCCGACTCTGGTGCAAGCGCGAACTGAAAGACGTCGCCATCCGCCTCATCGAGATGCAGGAAGCCTTGCTCGACCAAGCGCTTGAGGCAGGCGACGCGTACCTGCCCGGCTACACCCACCTGCAACGCGCCCAACCAGTGTTGCTCTCGCACCATCTGATGGCACACGGATGGGCGCTCGGCCGTGATGTCAGCCGGCTCGTCGACACATTGCATCGCCTCGACGTGTCACCACTCGGCGCCGGCGCGCTCGCCGGATCGTCGCTCCCGATCGACCCTGTCGGCAACGCCGCAGACCTCGGTTTTGCCAAGGCATTCGACAACAGCCTCGATGCAGTGAGTGACCGGGATTTCGTGGCCGAGGCCGTGTTCAACCTTGCGCTGATCGGCATCCACCTCTCCCGCATCGGAGAGGAGTGGGTGCTCTGGACCTCAGGCGAGTTCGGCTTTGCTCGGCTCGACGACGGGTATGCAACCGGCTCGTCGATGTTGCCCCAGAAGAAGAACCCCGACATCGCGGAACTGGCCCGCGGCAAGAGCGGTCGTCTGATCGGCAATCTGACTGGTTTGTTGGCCACGCTCAAGGGGCTGCCGATGGCGTACAACCGCGACCTCCAGGAAGACAAGGAGCCGCTGTTCGACTCGGTCGAGCAAGTCACGCTCGCGGTCGCCGCATTGACCGGCATGATTGCCACGGCAACATTCAACACCGACGCAATGGCAGCAGCCGCCGATGAGGAGACCATGGCCGCGACCGACCTCGCTGAGTTTCTCGTGCGTGACGGTATGCCGTTCCGAGAAGCGCACGCTGTCGTCGGTGCACATGTGCAGGCTTGTCTCGCCGGCAAGGGTCGCTTGGCCGACCTCGTCGCAGCTGACCCAGTGCTCGGGCCAGACGCAGCAGCACTGGTCCGTCCGGGCGTGGGTGTTCAGATGCGGACTTCGCGTGGGGCTGCCGGGCCTGCGGCGCGAGACGAGCAGGTGGCGTCGTATCGCACCATGCTCGCCGATGAGATCACCGCAATCCGAGACCTCGCCTCGGTCGACTGAGTGCCTGGCCTGGCGCAACCGATCGACCGAGCGTGGTTCGAGCGTGACGCGCCTGAGGTTGCTCCGGACCTGCTGGGGAAATGCCTGGTCGTTGATGTCGCCGGAATCATGTGCAGCGGTCGGATCATTGAGGTCGAGGCCTATATGCCCGATGATCCGGCGAGCCATACGTTCAACGGAGAAACGTCGCGCAACACGGTGATGTTCGGCCCGGCCGGGCATCTCTACGTCTACCTCAGCTACGGCATCCACCAGTGCGCCAACGTCGTGACAGGTCCGCTCGGGAGCGGACAAGCGGTCTTAATCCGTGCCGTCGAGCCCACCGAAGGTATTGATGCGATGCGTCGACGGCGTGTGGGACGCCCCGATGCCGACTTGGCCAATGGTCCGGGCAAGCTCTGTCAGGCGTTGGGCATTGGGGCCCATCACGACGGAGCAGACCTGTTCGACGGACCCGTTGCCATTGTCGACGACGGACAACCACCGCCGCTCGTGCCCCGCAGCGGACCACGCGTTGGCATTACCAAGGGCATCGAAACTCCGTGGCGGTTTCGCGTTCCGGTCGTGCCGGCCAACGAGGTCGGTACTGCGACCCTTCGCCCTTCATCCTGAGCAGGAGCCGCGACTGTCACGGTGATTGACGCCGGTGTGCCGAAGCACAGGGCGAGCATGGTGGAGCACGGCCATCTCTTCGCCGCGACTTCGTCGGCAGTAGCTTCGCGCTGATGAAGAGCTTTGCAGGCAAGATCGCAGTCGTCACGGGTGGCGGCACTGGCATGGGCCGAGAGCTGGTGGTCCAACTGGCTGCCGCTGGCGCCCACGTGTCGATGTGTGATCTCTCCGACGAGCGGATGCAGGAAACCGCGACGCTGGCTCGCGCCGCCGCGCCGGCTTCCGATATTCGGATCTCGACCCACGTCTGCGACGTGAGCGACGAGGCTGCGATGCTCGTCTTCCGTGATGCTGTGCTTGCGGATCACGACACCGAGCACATCAACTTGTTGTTCAACAATGCGGGTCTGAGTGGCGGTGGAAGCCTGGTGACGGACACGCGAGAGAGCTGGGACCGGTGCTTCGATATTTGTTTCAACGGTGTGCGCTGGGGTGTTCTCGCGTTCTTGGACGCACTGATTGCGTCCGATGAGGGGCACATCGTCAATACCTCCAGCGTGAATGGCTTTTGGGCCTCGATCGGTCCCGACCGGCCGCACACGGCGTACTCCGCGGCAAAGTTCGCCGTGAAGGGCTTCACCGAAGCGTTGATCACCGACATGGCGGTCAACGCGCCACATGTGCTGGTCTCGGTCGTGATGCCTGGGCACATCGGCACGTCGATTGTTCAGAATTCGATGAACTTCGGAGCCCGCAACCTGAACGACGAAGAACGTGAACTGATGGCGGTCGCTGATCAGATGTTCCACGACAACGCCCCAATGACCGCAGCCGAGGCAGCCACGGTCATCCTCACTGACGTCCTCGCCGAACGCTGGCGGATTCTTGTCGGTGACGATGCCTACGCCCTCGACCGCGCAGTTCGAGCAGACCCCGAAGCTGCGTACGACAACTCGATGAACGAGATCTTGTTCGCCGAACTCAATGAGGCGCGTGAACACCTTGAAGAGCTGTTCGACTGAACAGCGAAGCGACTCACCGGTTCACTGCCAATGCATCCAGAATCCGTGTGGATGGCAGTGGGCGAGATGGCGGACGGTGCGGATGCCGTCACGCCACGTGGTGAGGAGGAGTTGGGTTTGCCAGTTCTCGGCGATCTCGTGGGGCCACGGTAGCCCAGCGGTGAGAGCCGGCGCCTCGGCAGCGATCCACGACAGGTCGCCTGCGGCACCGATGTGTTCGAGTTCGTCCAGGAATGTGTCGCGTTCACGGTCGTGCAGATAGTTGAGAACCCACGAGTTGGTGACCACCGGGTGGCCGAGCGGGCGGATGCGCTCGATGGCCTCGGACATTTCAGCCACGAGATCGCCCTTCACGATGCGGGGAGGGTCGATTCTGGCCAGTTCGATGGCGGCGCGGAGACGACGAAAACGTTCCGGTTGGTCCGGCCAGACACAAGCCTCGAGCCAACGTGCCTGCCTGTCGTTGGTGACATCAATTGGACTCGCGTCGATACCGAGCCGTCCGGCGATCGTCGGGAGTACGGCAGGGATCGGCACGGCGCCGCGAGTGGAGGCAGTCAGGGTGACGGTCGAATCAGCGCCCACGGTCGATGCCGGTGACCCGTCGTCGGGCTCGTATCGATACGCGAACTGGTCGAGCAAGAGGTTCAACCCGCCGCTCGCACCGACATCAATCATCGTCACGGCCCCAACCTCTTGGGCAATCATGCCGAGCGGTGGCAGGAACAGCAGCGAACGGCCGACTTCATTCGTCTGGGTTGACCGGGTCGACACCAGCTGCTTGATCTCGTCGAGGTGATCGCGGACGAACGCTGAGAGCGTCGGCATCAACTCGTCATCATCTGGCAAGCGCGGCACAGACCGGAGATTTGGATACCAGTCGGCGAGTGGGTGGGTCGGCTCTGCAATCAGCAGCGAGTGAATGCTTGCGAACAGAAGTACCGGAAGTCGTTGGGTCGGCGGGGCGTCGAGGAGTAACCGGTGCAGGCCCGGATCCGCTGCGATGCCGGCCGAAAGAGCTGCGTAGAGCGGGGCCCGCGGGAGCGAGGTGACCGCGGACTCAGCAAACCGTCGCTCGAGTTCCAATTCGTCACTCGGGTCGTCCATGCGGCGAGAGTAACCTTGATCCGGATATGACTCTCGTGAACGGCGACCTGATCGCAGACCTCGAAGCCCGCAACCTCATCCACGATTCGACTGACCGTGAATACTTGCGGGCCCAGGTCGCCGAGGGGCCGACCGGTGTCTACTACGGGTGCGACCCGACGGCGGACAGTCTCCACGTGGGCAACCTCATCGGTTTGGTGGTGCTGCGTCGATTTCAAGATGCCGGCCACCGGGCGATCGCGTTGGCCGGTGGTGCCACGGGCATGGTCGGTGATCCAGGCGGACGATCCGAAGAGCGCAATCTGCTCGACGAGGAGACCTTGACGTACAACGTCGCCAAGATCAAGGAGCAGCTGGGCCGCATCGTCGATCTGACCGATGAGCAGCGCGGCACGCTGGTCGACAATCGCGATTGGACGCATTCGATCACGATCCTCGAGTTTCTCCGTGACGTGGGAAAACACGTCACGGTCAATCAGATGCTGGCTCGCGAAAGCATCAAAGTCCGGATCAATTCCGAGCACGGCATCTCGTTCACGGAGTTCAGCTACATGCTGCTGCAGGCCAACGACTACCTGTGGCTCCACGACCATCTCGGGTGCACGATTCAGATCGGTGGTTCAGACCAGTGGGGCAACATTATTTCTGGCGTCGACCTCATTCGGCGCAAACGTCAGGCTCACGTGCATGCCTTCTCCTGGCCGCTGCTCACCGCCGCTGACGGAACCAAGCTCGGTAAGACGACGGGCGCGCGCGTGTGGCTGGATCCGGCCAAAACCAGCCCGTACCAGTTCCGCCAGCATTGGATGCAGACTGCAGACGACGATGTCGAGGCGCAGCTCCTCACCTTCTCGCTTCGGCCGGTCGACGAGATTCGAGCCGTTGCCGCTCGCCACGCCGAGGCACCGCAGCGACGCCTTGGTCAGAAGACGTTGGCCGACGACATGGTCACACTCGTCCATGGAGCTGCAGCGGCAACTGCAGCGAACGAGGCGGCCGATCTGCTGTTCAGCAAGGATCCGACCGGTGCGTCCGAGGTCGCGTTTGCGACCCTCGCCGGCGAGATCCCGCACAGCCGGATGCGCGCCAGCGAACTGGATGACACCGTTGGGGTCTTGGTGGCCACGGAGCTCGCACAATCCAATGGTGACGCGCGTCGCACGCTGGCTCAACATGCGGTCTACGCCAATGGGGTGCAGCTCGGTGAAAAAGACCAGCTCAGCGACCAGAAACTGCTCCATGGGAGGTACCTGTTGCTGCGGAAAGGCAAGAAGTCTCACCACCTCGTCGAAATAGATCGTTGAGGCAGGTTGTGCCAGGTCCTCGTTGCGTATAGCTTAGTTTCTCGCTCCACGGAGGCATTTGCTTCTGGAAGAGTGTGGCACCAACGGTCTGGTTTG